>JBGTDB010000328.1:0-4033 GCA_041748515.1 Phycisphaerae bacterium | reverse complement strand
TTCTGGCCGAGGCGATCCTGCGCAGCAGGGAAGCGCCATCGGCACCGCTAATCGCCGTCGGCAGCAAGTCGGTCGGCGCTGGCAAGCCGGTTTTTCTGATCGCAGAAGCGGGCGTTAATCACAATGGATCGGTCGAAACGGCCCTGAAAATGGTTGACGCGGCCGTCGCGGCCGGAGCGGACGCCATCAAGTTCCAGGCGTTCAATGCGTCGGCCCTGGCTTCGGCGTCAGCGGAGACGGCGGCCTATCAATGTCAGCAGACCGGACAGAGCTCGCAACGCGAAATGCTCGCGAAACTCGAACTATCCTTCGCCGATTTCGCGCGGATCAAGAATCGCTGTGATGAGTGCGGAATTCTATTCATGGCCACCCCGTTCGGAATTCCGGAAATCGGCGGGCTGATCGAGCTTGGCGTGCCGGCGATCAAAATCGCTTCGACGGACTTAACCAACGGGCCGTTGATCGATGCGGCCGCGGCAACCGGCCTGCCGTTGATCGTTTCGACGGGAGCGTCGCGAGAGGCGGAAATCCGCGAGGCCGTCCGCCACCTCCGGCGATCCGGCGCGACCGATCGGCTGGTTTTGATGCACTGCGTAAGCTGCTATCCGGCGCCCGAATCGGAACTGAACCTGTTAGCCATTGGAACACTCGCTCGAACTTTCGGTGTGCGAACCGGATTAAGCGATCATTCAACTAGCCTGGTTACCGGGGCCCTGGCCGTGGTTGCGGGAGCGTGCGTGGTCGAGAAACACTTCACACTTGATCGCAACGCTCCTGGGCCGGATCACGCCTTGTCGCTGGATCCGAGTCAACTGAAACAGTATCTAGCCGCGATCCGTGAGGCCGAACAAATGCGCGGCGACGGAAAACTCGGTTTCAGGCCGATCGAGCGACCAATCCGGGACGCGGCCCGCCGGAGCATCACGGCCGCAGTGGACATTCCAGCGGGTGCGGTGCTCGCCGCCGACATGCTGGCCTTGAAGCGGCCGGGAACGGGCCTTGCACCAAACGAATTGCCGCGGGTGATCGGTCAGAAGGCCGTGATTCCCATCGCGCGCGACACAGTTCTTTCATGGGAAATGGTCGAAGGAATGACAAATGGCGAGTCAGGAATGGCGAATGGAACAGAATGAGTCGCCGAAATGACGGCTTGCAGCCTGAAGCCATAACTGTGGCACGGGCTGCCAGGATGCAAACTGGGGCGAACCGTAGTTGCCCGAACGCGACACCACGGGAAGAGAAAACGTTCGCCGCCTGATTCAATCGCCGCTTAGCAGGATGATCCAAAACCCAAGTGTCCGCATCACGAAATATCCTGAACAGCAGATCGTCGAACCCAGGCGTTCGGCGCGTGGCCGTTGTAACCGGCACCCGGGCCGAATACGGACTGCTGACCTCGACGATGCGGGCGATCACGTCGCATCCCCGCTTGAAATTGCAGATCGTGGCCACGGGCATGCACTTGCTGAAGCGATTCGGCCACACAGTCAATGAAATCCGTCGCGACGGGTGGACGATCGACGCCGCGATAACCATGCAGAAGGGCGACGATTCGCCGCTGGATCAAGCCCAAGGCCTATCGCGCGGGATTGCCGGCATCGCGGAGTTTCTGGATCGGGCAAAGTCAGACGTGGTGGTGGTGCTCGGCGATCGAATTGAGGCCATGGCCGGAGCCCTCGCCGCGACAACCACGGGGAGAATTCTCGCCCACATTCACGGCGGCGACATCGCACCCGGCGATTTCGACGACAGCCTGCGTCATTCGATCACCAAACTGGCCCACATCCACTTCACGGCGACGGAGACGGCCGCGAGGCGAATCATTCGCATGGGCGAGGACAAACGCCGTGTCCACGTCGTCGGCGCTCCAGGGCTCGATCGCCTGCGGGAACTGATTGCGGCGGAGCGAACCCGGCCGAAAGTGTCCCGCGGCCAAAAAAAGGCGCTCATCGTCCAGCATCCGTGCGGCCGATCGGCGGAAAAAGAGCGGCGGGTCATGCAGGCCGTGTTGTCGGCCGTCGCCGACGAAGGACTGGAGGCGACGTGCATCTACCCCAACAGCGACCGTGGTCACAGCGGCATTATCAAAGCCATCAAGGACCATGCCGCCCTGCATGCTGAACGCAACGGAATGTTTCGCGTCGTTCGTTCGCTGGATCGCGATTCGTATCTCCGGGCTCTGATTGAAGCCAATGTCCTCGTGGGAAACTCGTCGAGCGGGATTATCGAGGCCGCGACCGCTGGAACACCGGTGGTCAACGTGGGAAGACGGCAGCAGCGCCGGGAACTCTCGGGCAACAGCGTGGTCCAAGCTGACGAATCAGCCGGATCGATCCGCGCCGCGATCCGCTCCGCCCTCCGCAAACGCCCGATAATGGGCGGCCGATCGGTCTATGGCAACGCGCCCGCCGGCCGCCGCATTGCCACGCTGCTCGCGAAGGCCCCGCTGACCGACTCATTTCGGCACAAAGTTCTCTCGTATTCGATAATGTAGACTCATAACGTGCATTCGGACCATCAGCACTAATGCGCCCGGTCACGGCTGACGATAATCCAGCGGTGGACCGGAGATCGGCCTTTTTACGCAACAGCCCCGCGGGTTGGGGGCACAGCCCCCTTAAACCCGGCGTTGCCGGGTGACCCGCCGGGCCGAGGAACGTCCGGGAATTGTCATGACTGTTGAAACCGCGGATAAGACCAAAATGCTGGTGGACAAGGCTTTGTCCTCCATCGGCGACATCGCCACCCTGCCCGAGGTCACGATCAAGATCATCGAGCTGGTTGAAGACCCCAAGAGCACGGCCCGCGACCTCCACGAGGTCATCAAGCGCGACCCGGCCCTTTCGGTGAAGGTGCTGAAGGTGGTCAACTCGGCGTTTTATGGTCTGCCCGGACAGGTGGCCAGCGTCGATCGGGCGATCATTCTGCTGGGGCTTTCAGCGGTCAAGAACATCGCCATCGCGGCCTCGATTGCGCGGCTGTTCAAGGGCAAGCGTATCTCGGAGCAATTCAGCGCCGCGGACCTCTGGCGACACAGCTTGGCCGTGGCCGTCGCCGCGCGGGCCCTGGGCAAGTGTTCGCCCCACCCGGTGATGCCCGACGAACTCTTTGTCGCCGGATTGATTCACGACATCGGCGTCCTGGTCGAACGACAGGGGTTCCCCGACGAGTTCTGCGAAGTCATCAACATGTGTCTGACCAGCGGGGTGGAGTTTCTACAGGCTGAGCGCGACATTATCGGGGCGGATCATCAGGCGTTCGGCGTGGGACTGACCACCAAATGGAAATTCCCGCGCCACCTTCGCGCGGCCGTGGGGTTCCATCATAATCCCGAGGCGGTCAGCGCCGAGCTTAAGAACATTGCCACGCTGATCCAGACGGCCGACATTCTGGCCTGCCAAGAGAAAGTCGGGTTCTACCTGACCGCCGACGAAATGCAGATCTCCGACGAAACGCTGGAGACGCTCGGCATCGCCCACGAGCAGGTTGAAGAAGTGCGGGCAAACCTTGCCGAACAACTGGCCGACGCCGAAGCCACCCTCACCAGCCAGTAACGCACACCGCTCGCGAAACTCACGGCCATCGTTCCCCGAAGTTCGAGTTTACGGGGTTCGTGACACTTCCGGCGGCGCGTTTCCGTCATGCCCTGAAAGGGCAACCTATTTAAGCCCAGGGCATCGCCCTGGGACTTTGTCGCCGGGCCGAGTAGCAAGCCCTGTAAGGGCGAAATAATCCGATATTGCGCCCTTTCAGGGCTCAATTCTCCAAACTCGAAAGATCCCCTGGGCTGTGTTATTCGGCCCTTTCAGGGCCACCTGAAGCCAGGCGCCTAATGTGTGCGCCTCGCAAATACGCATCGCCGAATCCGTCACGCACCCGACTTTACGGCGCGGTCGGACAGGGAACGGGCAAAGTGGCCAGATTCCAAAATGGTACCGAGAACCCCGAACCTTCCAGAATCTCAATGCCGCGAAGGATGTCGAGCGGCGTGCAAAGGCCGCTTCGGTCCAGGTCGCATTGCCATTCTTCGAGC
>JBGTDB010000327.1:0-2608 GCA_041748515.1 Phycisphaerae bacterium | reverse complement strand
CCCGGGCCTTCAGCCCATGAGCCCCGAACGCCCCGGCCCCCACGGCCAGCAGCCCATTCACCGCCGCCAAAACCACCCATCCACGATGCATGGAGCTAACCATACCCTGCCGCCGTCCGGAATCAACGGGCGGCGGATCAGTTTCCGGACCAACCCTAATAAAACTCCCGGCTGCGCGTTATAAGGGTGAGATTCCATGCATGGAAAACCAGTGAGCCGGAACGTATGAACGATTCCAAAGAGCCGGGCACGAGCGAATGGGTCGATGCCGCCATGCGCGAGCACGAATCGGCGCTTTTCCGCTATGCCGTTCGCATCACCGGCGACGCGGAGCTTGCCCGTGACGCAACGCAGGACGTGTTCCTGCGCCTGTGCAAGGAAAATTCCGCTGAACTCAACGGTCGGCTGCGGCCCTGGCTTTATCGAGTCTGCCGCAACCGGGCGATCGAACTCCGACGAAAAGAGAGCCGCATGCAATCGACGTGTGAAAGCGTATGTGCCGGTTCGGCGGACAGAAGCGGCGATCCCGCGATGGCGGCGGAGAAAGTTGAGACGACGTCGCAGGTCGCTCGCCTCGTGTCCGAACTGGCCGCGACCCAACAGGAAGTCATTCGCCTCCGATTCGAGCACGGCCTGAGTTACAAGGAGATTGCGGCCGTGCTGGACCTGACCGTCAGCAACGTGGGCGTCCTGATCCACACGGCGATCAAGGCACTTCGCAGTCGTATGGCCGAACAGGAATGAATCACAGAATTGCCGGAGCCGCCACGATTGGTGAGCGACTTCAGCCGAGTATAGACCATGAACACAAACGAAAACGATTGGAAACTGACCGCCTACGCACTGGGCGAACTGGATGAGACGGATCGAGCCGAGGTTCAGGCGCGACTGGCCGCGTCCCCGGACCTGGCAAGTGAACTTGAAGATATAAGAGCAACCGTCGGCATTCTGGAGCGGGAGTTGGCCACGTCGGATTCCCCGAAATTCGAGCCGTACGCTGGTACCACAGCCACCGCGACTACCGGGCATAGCCCTCTTCGTTCTTGGAGCCGACGTAATTGGATACCCACAGCCGTTGCAGCTTCGATCGCGCTGGTTGGCGTTGGCGCCTGGATGAACCTGCCGCACCTTTCTCGCTCGCGAGAGTTGTCGCCGGTGGTTGCGAAGCGGTCCGTCGAGAATGCGCCGGAGCCGTCGGCGCAGTCTGAGAATCCGCCAATGGCTCCTAAGGATATGGATGAATCAGAGAATAAATCCTACGGCTTCAATCCAGTAGCGTCGGCTGCCCGCGTTTCCAGTTCCTCAGGGAAAAGATCAGAATCCATAGGCGGTGATGACGAACTCATCGCCTCACCCCGCCCCGCGCGCGGGATGCCTCCGCTCAAGTACAATTCAGACATCGAAGTTGGTCATGGCTTGAATCAGGAAGTCATAGAAAGGCTCCGCTCGCTGGGATACCTTTCTGGAAACATCGCGTCTCAGATTGCGAGTGCCGGAGACACTTACATTCATTATGAGGCCGTACCCGGGGCGGACTTTACCCGCTGCATCAAATTCAACCTCTCCGATCATGAAGGAACGTGTTACAGCTACGGAGGCCCACTTGGATCCGAAACCAGCCTGAGCAAGCGGTACTCGACACCTATCGAGAATCCGTACGTTCTCGTCGAGGCGGAACCGCTTTCGACCTTCTCCATCGGCGTTAACACGGCATCCTATTCAAATGTGCGAAGGATTCTGAGCACCGGGAGACTTCCTCCACCGGATGCCGTGCGCATTGAGGAGATGATCAATTACTTCACTTATGAGGATCCGCCTCCGACCGGGGAGCACCCTTTCTCGGTCAGTGTCGAAGTCGCGGATTGCCCCTGGGCGATGGACCATCGCCTGGCCCGTATCGGATTGAAGGGCTACGAGCTTGCCGCACACGAACGCCCGTCCGCCAACCTCGTATTTCTCATCGACGTTTCCGGCTCTATGGCGGCGTCCAACCGGCTGCCGCTGGTGCGCGAAGCGATGAATCTGCTGGTCGACCAGCTTCGGCCGGATGATATGGTCGGAATCGTCACATACGCGGGCAATTCCGGAATCAAGCTTTCGCCGAATTATGGGTCGAACAAATCCGCCATTCGCGACGCGATCGACGGACTTTCCGCAGGTGGCTCGACCAATGCCGGGGCCGGTATTCAAACAGCTTATGAACTTGCCGAGGCCTATTTCATCGATGGCGGCGTAAATCGCGTGATCCTCGCCACCGACGGCGATTTCAATGTTGGCATGACCGGAATGGGCGACCTGAAGCGCCTCATCGAAGAAAAAGCCGCGTCCGGCGTGTTCCTCACCGTGCTGGGGGTGGGCATGGGCAATTATCAGGATGCCGCGCTCGAAATGCTGGCCAACAGCGGCAACGGCAACCATGCCTATCTCGATACTATCGAAGAAGCCCGCAAGGTTCTCGTCGATCAGATCGGCGGAACACTGGTGACGATCGCCAAGGATGTGAAGATTCAGGTTGAGTTCAATCCGAATGAAGTGTCGGCCTATCGCCTGGTCGGCTACGAGAATCGCCTTCTGGCCGCGCGAGACTTCAACAACGACAAGAAAGACG
>JBGTDB010000326.1:0-7627 GCA_041748515.1 Phycisphaerae bacterium | reverse complement strand
AGATAATCCGACAGAATGTCGCTGCCAAGAGCGACCGAGGGCATGTCCTCGTCGCCACAGGCGGCGGTTTCGACCACCTGAAAACGAAACGCTGAATACCAGATCGATATGAAAATGGAAAGGAACAGGGCGAAAACAAAGGCAAATACCAGGAAATAGCGGGCACAACTCAGTGAAATCCAGATGACCGCAAAGGACACGAGGTTTGTGGGCGACGCCGGAAACAGAAAGGTCCAGAATAAGCTGTCGGCGTAGCCTTTCGATGGATCGTCCCGGTCGATCAGCGGCGGCGAACCGCCACTGGATGCAACGCCGATCGGGCGCGGAATTCCAATGTCCCGCGAGGCCGCCAGTGCCGTGCCGTCGTCATCGACAACTGCCTTGCCCGCTCGGGTTGGCATCATGGTGCGCGGGCCGACCACTTCCGAATCTTCCGGAGCCACCGGAATTTCGCCAACTCCGCCCGGCACCAGGGAGAATTCCGTGCCGCATTGCCGACACTTTGCCCTGCGCCCCGAGGCGGACTCGGGAAACTTATACCTCGCACCGCAATGGCACTCAAAGCACGGCATCGCAGGGCGCTCCGACCCGGCTTCCTCCAAGGACTACCAATGGACCGACACGTCGAAATTCGCGGGCACGAATAACCGCTTCCTCAAGGTAACGGCCCGGATCGCGCCATCTGTACCCGCGAATCAGGACGTGCCGCCGTCCGGGGATGGTCGTCGAACCCTGACGGGTCCGCAAGCTATTTCCGGTGTGATCGGTCGCAGGCGGCCGAGTGGCCGATCGCCTTAGACGTTTTTGCGCTTATGGTACGCAATGATTCTTGACGTTCGTGCTCAATGCCCCGATCTTATCGGCAAACCGCAATTGAGATCTCGGGCCGCGAGCCCCTGGCCATGGCGAAAATGAGCCATTTTTCTTGAGGATGAAGCGAATGAAAGCACACTTGTCGCGCTGGGTTATTGTTTCGCAACTCCTGTTTGTTCTGGGCCTGTTTTCAGCAGCGCCCTCCATTGCCGTCGCCAACGACGGGTTTACGCCGGAGCATGTCGCCAAGCTGCGCTTTGTCACTTCGGCGAAGATTTCGCCCGATGGCGATCACATCGCCTACACGTTGTTCGCCCCACGTATCCCCTTTGTCGACAAGGACGGGGCGGCCTGGTCGGAATTGCACGTTGTCGGCCCTGACGGGCAGTCGCGTCCGTTTATCACTGGCGAGGTCAGTGTCGGGTCGATTGACTGGACGCCCGATGGCCGGGGGATTTCGTTCCTCTCCAAACGCGGCAGCGACGACAACCGCTCGCTCTATGTAATCCCGATCAACGGGGGCGAGGCTCGCAACGTCCTTAGCTTCGAGAACGACATCGAAAGCTACACATGGAGCCCCGACGGCAAGCGAATCGCCTTCACCGCCAAGGAGAAACAGCCCAAAGAAAGCAAAGATCGAAAGGACAAGGGTTTTAATCAGGACATCTACGAGGAAGATTTTCAGACGCCGCGTCTCTGGATCGGGGTGCCCGACGACAAGGATCATAAGCCTGAGCCGTTGGATCTGCCGGGTTATCCCTCCGGTCCGACCTGGAGCACTGTCGGCTCGCATGTGGCCATGTTTCTGGCGCCGACTCCGTTCATTGACGACCACTACATGCGCCGAAAGCTGCACGTGTTCGACGCGGACAGCGGATCGATTGTTTCGAGCTTTCAGAATCCCGGAAAGGTCGGTGACCTGAAGTGGAGCCCCGACGGCAAACTGCTCGCCCTCGTTTCCGGCGAGGACATCAACGACCCGGCCGAAGGGCGATTAATGATTGCCAACCCCAGGGACGGCTCGCTGAAGGACATTTTGCCGAACTTCCTCGGGCACGTCAGCTCAATCGAATGGCAGGACGACGACTCGATTATGTTTCTCGGCGAAGAGAGCGTGTGGATGACGCTCAACGAGATCCGTAGCGATGGAACCCAGCGCAAAGCGCATATCCCGGCCGAAAAAATGGTCGCCCGCTCGTTCAGCCTCTCGCGCGACGGGCAGGCGGCGGCCATGATCGTGGAAAGCCCGGAGCATCCCGGCGAAGTGTTCGCGATGCGTCATGGCGACTCTGGCCCAAAGCGCCTGACAAATAGCAATCCCTGGCTTGCTGATGTGCGGCTGGCCAAGCAGGAGGTGATTCGATACACGGCGCGCGACGGCTTTGAGATTGAGGCCCTGCTAGTCCACCCGCTTGATGCCGAGCCGGGTAAGCGATACCCGCTGATCGTCACGGTCCACGGCGGGCCCGAAGCCCACTATTCCAACGGCTGGCTGACCCGATATGCCGATCCCGGCCAGGTCGGCGCGGCAGCGGGATTCTATGTCTTTTATCCGAACTATCGGGGTAGCACCGGCCGCGGCGTCGAGTTCACCAAGTCTCATCAGGCCGATTACGCCGGGCGCGAGTTCGACGACCTCGTTGACGGGATCGACTATCTCGACGGCAAGGGGATGATCGATCCACAGCGCGTGGGCGTTACAGGCGGATCATACGGCGGGTTCGCCACCGCGTGGTGCTCGACGTACTACTCCGAGCGGTTCGCCGCGGGCGTGATGTTCGTGGGTATAAGCAACCTCGTATCGAAGGCCGGCAGCACCGACATCCCCTACGAAATGATGTTGGTTCACGCCCGCAAGTGGCTCTGGGACGATTGGGACTTCTTCGTCGAGCGAAGCCCGATTCGCTACCTGGACCGGGCCAAGACACCGCTGTTGATCCTGCACGGCAAGGACGACCCGCGCGTCCACCCCAGCCAGTCGCTGGAGATGTATCGGCATCTGAAAGTGCTGAACCAGACGCCCGTGCGGCTGGTGTGGTATCCCGGCGAAGGTCACGGCAATCGCCGGGCGGCCTCGCGCTTCGATTACAACCTGAGAATGATGCAGTGGTTCGAGCACTACCTGAAGGGCCCCGGCGGATCGGCTCCGGCGTTTGAACTGGATTACGGTCCGCTTTCCAAAGACGCGAAAAAGAAGGAAGACGACGCCGGCACCGAAGCCGAAGAAACCGGCGCGGCTGGTTCGTAACGCCTTTAGTGTCATTCGATTGCATTGGGGCAGCGCGCTGATTTCGAAGCGCACTCCGATTCGGCGATACGTTGCGTTTTATGGGCATCGCTGACTTGATCCGAGCCGCCGTACACCTACGCACCCTCATTCCAGCCTTTCGCGCCCGCGAAGCGGCCTCGGAACCCGTACGGCCGAACGATTCCCAGGTACTTCGGGCGGCAATTCCTTTAATAGTTTCTTGTCTCTCTTGCGGAAGCGATTCCCTGCATGGTATCCTCTTGCAGTGCAACTCGCATTGGTTCCGGGCAATGGGTAAGGGGGACCGCTATGCCACCACTCCACCGAAGACGTTGTGAATTGAAGATCCGCGTACTTGGAGGATTCGCGATACTCTTACTCGGAGCAACCTTACTTGCCCAACCGGCGACGAATCCAACCAATCAATTCCCGCGAGGGGTCGGAGTCCTATTCGTGGACGCGGCCGCGAGCGGTGCAAACGACGGCACTAGCTGGACCCATGCCTATAACAGCATCCAGGACGCCCTGACCCAGGCGGCCGCTTCCGGCGGAACCATTTCCGAGATATGGGTGGCCGAGGGCACCTACATGCCCGACGGTGGCTACATTCCGACGAACGGAACCCATGTGCCCGGCAGTGGCGACCGCACGGCCAGCTTTGACCTTCAAGGAAACTTAGCCCTGTACGGTGGCTTCGCCGGCGGAGAGACGCTCCTTTCGCAGCGCGACATTGAAGGCAACCCAACGATTCTGAGCGGCGATCTCGCGGGCGATGACGCTCCAGTGCCGTGTGTGCAAGACTTGCCTGATTGCGAAGGCTATAGCACGTTCTGCGGCGAGGATGACGCATGCTCCGTCCGGGCCAACAATGCGGAGAACAGCTATCACGTCGTCAGCATGACGGCTGAATACGAGACCACGGTGCTCGATGGATTTCTAATAACTGCCGGCAATGCGAATGGTTTAGGGTTCGGCCGAGCCGGGGCTGGTGTCTTTTGCGAAGGGCGACCGGTTGTCGCCAACTGCACAATAATCGGTAACTGGGCATTCGGCGGGGCGGTGTACGCCAGTTACCACGCCAGACCTCATGTGACCCGATGCGCGTTTATCGGGAACGAAGGCGGCGGGTTGAATGCCGATCACTACAGCAAGGTCTCCATAACTGAATCTCGATTCGATCAAAACTCGCCATACGGATTAGTTCTTTACGACGCTACGGCGAAAGTCGAACGGAGTGTTTTCATTCGAAACCGACAGGCGGGCATTTGGAACTCTTTTTTCGGTTCGTCGCTAGCCAGCGATTGTGATTTCGTTGAAAACCACGGACCGGGAATACAGAATTATGTATGGGGCTCCGCACATGTCATTGATTCCCGGTTTATCGGCAACAGGAATAGCGCTATTAACAGCACTTATGAAAGTACTGTCATCACGATCAATTCCGTATTCATCGGAAACTCGACGCCGGGTAACGGAGGTGCGATCTACACCTTGCGCCCATGCCTATCAAGGACCATCAATTGCACGTTCAGCGGCAATGTGGCCGGGTTGGCCGGCGGAGCGATTTTCAGCGAGAATAATCACTATTTTGCTTGCGCCGACTCGACCACGGAAGTTGCGAACAGCGTGTTCTGGGGAAATCTTGATTCAGGGGGAAAGGTGGCTTCCGCCCCTGTTCTGGCGGACACCGGCGCTATCCTCAACGTTAATCACAGCCTCGTTCAAGGGGGTTGGGCGGGCCCCGGCGGCGTCGGGATAATCGATGCCGATCCGCTTTTTGTCGATTCCCTTGGTCCGGATGGAATACCCGGAACTGGTGATGAGGATCTTCGATTGCTATTCGGTTCGCCGGCCATCGATGCCGGAGATGAACTGTTTCTTGTCCCGTGGAGCGGTACGGGCATGGCCGAGGGAATCGCCACCGACCTTGACGGGCATGCTCGGGTGCTTTGTGGGGCCGTGGACATGGGAGCCTACGAGTTCGCCATCGGCGACCGCGACTGCAACGGAACCGTTGATCTCTTTGACGTCGCCGGATTCCAAGGTTGTTTCTCTGGTGACTCCAACGGCGATCCCGAAGCCCTGCCCGACGAATGCCTGTCTTTCGATTTCAATGCCGATGGGTTGGTGGATCTCGCCGACTACGCGGCCCATGTTGCAATCTTTGGCGGACCATTGCAGTAGTACGGCCGAAGCCACAGCCGGTTCGCGACAGAACGGGCCCAAGGAGTTCTGATTTCATCGAACTATCGCATCACGTTGAGTCGCAGCTCTTAGAACGTCCGCTCGACAAAGCCGGTGTCGATCGTCGCTTCCATGAAGTCGGGATGGGCGAAGACTTTTCGCAGGAACGGGAGCGTGGTCTTAAGCGGTTCAATGACAAACTCGCCCAGGGCCCGCTGCATGCAGCGGATGGCCTCGGGGCGGGTTGGCTGGTGAACGATCAGCTTGGCCAGCAGCGAGTCGTACTTCGGTGAGAGCCGATAGCCCTCGTAACCGTGCGTATCCACCCGCACGCCCAGCCCACCGGGCACGCGCCACTTTTCGATCAGGCCGGCGCAGGGGCGGAATTTCTGATCGGGGTCTTCGGCGTTGATGCGACACTCGATGGCGTGCCCGGCCGGGCGGATATAGCGCTGACTGAACTCCAGCGGCTCGCCCGCGGCCACGCGGATCTGGGCCTTGATCAGATCGATGCCCGTGGTCATCTCCGACACGGGGTGCTCGACCTGAATGCGGGTGTTGACTTCGATAAAGTAGTATCGACCTTTGGCATCGACCAGGTATTCCACGGTTCCGGCGCTGTCATAGCCGGCGGCTTTGGCCAGCTTCACGGCGCTCGCGCACAGGTCCGATCGGGTGCGCGAGTCGATGGCGGGCGACGGCGATTCCTCGACAAGCTTCTGGTGGCGTCGCTGCAAGGTGCAATCTCGTTCGCCGAGATAGACGATGCTGCCATGCCGGTCGCCGATAATCTGAACCTCGACGTGTCGCGGCCGTTCAATGTATCGCTCGATGTATACGGCCGAGTTGTTGAACGCGCCGTTTGCCTCGATCCGGGCCTGCTTCAGGGCGGCGAGAAGGTCGGTCTTGTCATGAACGACGCGCATGCCGCGACCGCCGCCGCCGGCGGACGCCTTGATCATGATCGGAAACCCGATGCGATCAGCGATCTGGATGGTCTCGTTGTCGTCTTCGAGAATGCCGTCGCTTCCCGGAACAATTGGGACGCGGGCCTTTTTCGCGACGGCGCGGGCGGCGGCCTTGTCGCCCAGCAATCGCATCGAGTCGGCGTTGGGGCCGATGAACTCGATATTGCACGCACGGCACTTTTCCGCGAAGTCCGCGTTTTCAGAAAGGAATCCGTAGCCGGGATGAATGGCGTCAGACCCGGACACCTCCGCCGCGGCGATCAGTCGGTCGCTCTTGAGGTAGCTGTCCCGAGGAGCTCCGCCTCCGATGCAAATGGATCGGTCGGCAAGTTCAAGGTATCCGGCGCCACGGTCATCTTCGGAGAACACGGCTACGCACTCGACGTTCAGCTCGCGGCAGGCGCGGATAATCCGCAGGGCGATTTCTCCGCGGTTAGCAATCAATATACGTCGAAACATCGCAGCAGAATCACATCCAAAAAGGCTCTTCCGCGCCGGCTACAGCCGGGTCGTTAATAAGCCGCCACGTTGCCCTGCACCGAGTCGCCGAGATTCGGAATGATAGCGACCGGGGCCTCAGCAGACCCCGCATTCCTCTCGTCGCCGCACTCATTCGGGGGAGCATCAATCCGGGCGGACCAGGAAGAGCGGCTGGCCGTACTCGACCGCATCGCCGTTCTTCACCAGAACCCGGTCGATCGCGCCGGAAACTTCGGCTTTGATTTCGCTGAACACCTTCATGGCCTCGAGCACGCAGACCACCGTGGCGGGCCCCACGCGATCGCCAACCTTGACATAGGGCGCGGAGTCCGGATCGGGCGCCGCATAAAACGTTCCCACCATCGGTGAGCGAATTTCGATCAGCTTGACATTGCTCGCTCCATCATCCGCGACCTCCGGCTCCAAGCCGACCATCGGGGCGCTGACCCTGGTCGGAAGGGTCGTCGTGGAGTTGCCTCCCGGCGTCGCCGCGTACTCCATCGTCGCGTTCGGTCGGCGGAGTTTTATCTCCTGATCGCCGTCGCGCACGGCCAGCTCGATGAGGTCGTTATTCACCATCATCTCGACCAGTTCGCGAATCTTCTGCAAATCGGGCAAGGGCCGTAGCTCCTTTATGGATTTTTGACGGGCGAACGCTATACAACCGCACTGCGCAGCGTTTTGGGAAAACTGGTCAGCACGCGGCACCCTCTGTCGGTAATCACCACATCATCCTCGATCCGAACGCCGCCGACGCCGGGCAGGTAGACCCCCGGCTCGACCGTCACGACCATGCCCGGGACGAGCTTTTCGTCAGAGCGCCAACTCAGGGACGGCGCCTCGTGAACGTCCAGCCCCAGTCCATGTCCAAGCCCGTGCGTGAATCGATCGCCCAGACCGGCGTCGGCGATGACCTTCCGGGCGACGGCGTCAA
>JBGTDB010000325.1:0-3092 GCA_041748515.1 Phycisphaerae bacterium | reverse complement strand
AACACACCATCGGCCCCCAGTTGAGGCTTATCTGCGAACCGTTTACGATAAACTTGTGATTCGCATCGAAAACATCGTCATTCTCGGCTCGGGAAACTGGGGCATGGCCCTGGCCGGGGTTCTCTGCAAGTCGCGAAGTGTTCGCGTCTGGACCAAGGACGCGGCGGATGCCGAGGCGCTTCGGGCCAGCGAAACGTCGCGCGGGATGAAGCAGTCTCCCTCGAAGTACAAGGCAGGTGCTCCACGCTCCTTCTCGATCGAAGAAAAGTTTGCCTCCGACGTGGACCCGACGACGACGCTCTTCATTCTGGCGGTTCCCTCCGGACAGGTGCGGGCCGTTGCGAAGGAGCTCGCCGCTCATTATCGCGAGCCACTGATCGTCAGCGTTTCAAAGGGTTTTGACGCCGGCCGCCAGCGCACCATGAGCGAGGTCATTCGCGATGAAATTCCGGGCGCCCGCGTTGTGGTGCTCACCGGCCCGACCATCGCCAACGAAGTTGCCGACGGCAAGCCCACGCGGGCCGTGCTGGCCTGCCAGGATCTGATGCACCTGGCCCTGGTCAAGGAAACATTGTGCAACGACATTATCACCTTCGAGATCAGCCGCGACCCGACGCACCATGAAATCTGTGCGGCCTTGAAGGGCATCGTGGCCATTGCCGTGGGCATGGCCGACGGGCTCGACCTCGGAACCAATGCGCAGGGCGTGTTGATGACCGAAGGACTGCGCGAGCTGTCGGTCGTTGCGTCATTCTTCGGCATACCCGAGTCGATTGCCTATGGCACGTCCGGGGCGGGAGACCTGATTACCACCTGCATCAGCCCGGACAGCCGCAATCGAAAGCTCGGCCGGCTACTGGCCGGCGGATTGACTCTTGAGCAGGCGCTAAGCGAAGTGCAGATGACTGTCGAGGGCGTGGCCATGTCGACGACGATTCAAACGCTGTGGTCGCTGGACGTTTCGATACCATTATTCCACACGGTTCACGCGATTTTGTCGGGCGAAGCTCGGGACATTCGGGGTGAACTGACCGCCCTGATTCAACGACGACGGCAGCCATGAATGCGATCATCCTCGCCGCGGGCGCCGGGCGACGCATGGCCGGTGGGGGGGCTCGAGTTAATGGCGACGCTTCCCCCGGCGAAGCCGGGTTCCAAGGGGCGTCGCCCCCCGGCGCAGCCGGGTTTAAGGAGGGAGGGGGCCCTGGCGCAGTCGGAATCGGGGGGCCATCTTCCGCAGCGGGCTGGGACCGCCCGAAGTGTCTTCTGCCGTGCCGTGGGGGGACGCTGTTGATCAATGCTCTGGGGGCCTTGGGCGGGGTTGGGGTCGATCGCGTTGCTATCGTGGTTGGCTTCAAACAAGAGGATATCCGAGCGGCGGTTGGAGAGACGCCCGGCACAACATTTCTGGAAAACCCTGACTACGCGAGCAGTAACACGCTTCATTCGCTGTACCTGGCGAGAGAGCGATTGGAAGGCGACACCTTTCTTTTGAACGGCGATGTCTGGTTTGATCGGTGCGTCCTGGATCGAATGGACTCTTCGCAGGTTACTCCTTCGTCTTCCGCGATGGCCGTCGTAAGCAGGGCGTGCGGTGCCGAGGAGGTGAAAGTGATCACCGATGCCGCCAACCGGGTGACTCGGATCGGAAAGCAACTCGATCCCGTCGAGTGCGCGGGAGAGTCGGTGGGAATCGTTCGATTCAACGTCGCGTTTGCCCGGGATCTGATCGGTGTGCTCGAACGGCTTGATCGATCGCCCGGCGGCCGGGGACTTTATTATGAAGCGGCGGTCAATGAACTGCTTTCCCGTCATGTCATGTTGCCGGTTCGCATCGCCGGTCACGAAGCCATCGAAATCGATACGCCGGAAGACTACGCACGGGCTCAGGCCCTCTGGAAGGCAGATGGGAAGGAATAAAAGAGGCCCAAGAGATAATGAAGAAACCGTGTGCTCAAGTGGAACCGACAAAGCCGGGATTGGAGGGCCAAGTCGCCACGCGGCCTGGGCCAAGCTTACGACCGTCGAGGTGCCGGAAAACGCTACGTTCTTGCGCCTACAGCCTGCGTCCTCGGTTGACTGCTCTTAGTTGGACTCGCGTTTCGCGACTACTCGTATTCCTGATAGTCCGGGGTCCACATCGCCTCGGCAACGAACGACTCGACCGCCTCTTCGGGAATGATCCGCCCGATGTTTTCCTCTCGGGCCTGCCGGATGACGCCGCAGGCAATCCGCCGGCTGACCTCGCGAAGTTCGCTCTGATCGGGATAAATCGCTCCCTGTTCCAGCCGGTCATTCGAGACGCATTCGGCCAGCGTTTGGGCGGCCTTGAGAAACATCGAGTCCGTTACCTCGTGGGCCTCGGAAAGAATGCAGCCCAGGCCAACGCCGGGAAAGATAAAGACGTTGTTGCCCTGGCCGATGACGTGTCGCCGGCCGTCGAATTCGACGGGATCGAACGGGCTTCCGGTGGCGACGAGGGCCCGGCCGTCGGTCCACTCGATAGCTTCCTTCGGCGTGCATTCAGCTTTGGAGGTCGGGTTGCTGAAGGGCATGATGACCGGTCGATCTACGTGCTTGGCCATTTCTCTGATGATCGGCTCGCTGAACACGCCCGCCTTGGCCGTCGTGCCCACCAATACGGTCGGCTTCACCTGCTCAATAACGGTCTGTAGTTCAATCCGGCCTTCGGGCTTGAGCCCGTATTCCTTAAGATCCGCCGTCTGCATCGCGAACGGGGCCTTGTGCTTGGACAAACCGATGCGATCTTCGTAGAGCAATCCCTGCGAATCTACAAAGACCTGCGCCCGTCGAATGGTCTCAGGGTCGCATTTTTCCGCGACCATCGCCGCCGCGACCAACCGCCCGATTCCCACGCCGGCCGCGCCCGCGCCCATATAAACGACTCGCTGCTCGCAAAGGCGCTGACCGGTCGTCCGGAGCGATGCAAGGATTCCCGCAAGGGCGACGGCGGAGGTTCCCTGGATGTCGTCATTGAAGCTGGGCAGCCGCTTGCGATAGCGATCTAGGACCATGAAGGCGATGTCTTTATGGAAATCCTCCCATTGCAGAAGGGCTCGCGGAAAAACTTC
>JBGTDB010000324.1:0-26572 GCA_041748515.1 Phycisphaerae bacterium | reverse complement strand
CAATGATTCGCAGTCGGTTGCTAAGCAATGCGCGTCGATGCGTTGCGAAAGGAAGAATACGCCCCGCCGAATTCTCGCCCTCAACGGACGACGGGATGCGTCCTACACGCGCGAGAAGCGGAAAATGCGCAGCCAAGCTACCCTCCCGGCTGATCGGTCCCACCGTATGCTCAATCGCGCCGACGGGAGGATTCTGCGGAATTGAACGGGCTCGCCGCTTCGGCCAGCCAAATTCGCTTCGCGCGTGTGCGCGATAGCAACCGACAGCGCACCGTGCAAAAAGTGTGCCGGGTAATCATTAACTCCGCGTCGCACGTGCGCGGGATCCCAACCCAACAGTGCAAACGGCAGCGCATTAAGCCGCGTAACTACGCATTAAAGCGTATTTCGGCGAATCGGGCCGTTAACGGAAGGGCGAGTATCTACGCGAGTCTCTCCGAATTCGCTCAACAGGGCGAGGGACAAGCTACCTCCTGACCGATCACCGCACGCTCGTAACAGGCGTTGTGTTGCGTGCAGATCCGCTTCCCCTCGTCGGGCATGTCCGTCGCCTCCCGGCCGCAAGCTATGCCTCATCCAAAATCCCACGATACCGATAGCGGTTGGCCCGCATTCCGCCGGACTCGACGACCTCCAGCAGGCCGTCCCCGCACATTGCCTTGAGCCGTCGTGCAGCCGTTCGGTGATCCATCCCAAAGAGTTCGCCTGCCTTTCGGCATGACAGGAAGAAGGGGTTCTCGCCGGCTTCTCGCTGAAACTCGCGACAGAACCGCAGAAGTCGTCTGGTATTGACCGCCTCGTAAAGGTCCGCCTCGACTGGGAAAGGCCGCCCTTCGGAACGTTGCAAAATGGTCTGCACGGGATCGTCCCCCTTGGCAAATCGAACATTCGCCCAGGCATACTGGAAGTCACCCCAGGTATCTTCGAATGGCATGGTCGTGATCACCGAGAGCGCCAGAGAATGCCACTGCCCCACAATGGGCCGCAGGTCTCGTAGATCGGCCCCCGCAAGCTCCGGCATCCCTTTCAGGTGCCGCGCCAGGTCAAAGATACGCCGGTTTCGTTCGCCGGGACGCTGAGGCAGGGTCGCCCGGATCGCCTGCTCGATGCGCTCTTCGAGATCACGAATATCGGTTCCGTTGCGAATGCGTGTGACGTGTTGCGTAGCACCGGAGTGACAAACCCCACCATTGCTTTCAGTTACTCTGTCCTTCTCCGTACACTCTGTCCACTCTGTCCTCTCTGTCCCAACGGGTACAAGACCGGATTGCACCGGATCGACAAACGGCAATTCAGCCGCGGGAAGCGGCACAATCCAGGCGTACGGACTCCCCGACGGATGAATTGACGGTGGCAGCAGACAGCAGCCGTTCCCTCGCAGTTCGCCATCATCAAGGTGCCGAATCGACCGCACTGTGCTGCGGAAGTAGACGTGGTAGCCCCGTCCCGTTTTCACGGTTGGCAATGTAGCGGCCAGGTCGGGATGGACTTGCCGCCATTGCTCGTATGCGGCCGGATCGTCGAAGTCGCGGCAGGTCAATCCGCCGCTGACCGGACCACAGATCACTGCGATTCCGGTCACGCCCGCCACGCCGAGCATGGTTTCGAGTTCCTCGACGCTGGGCCGGCGTGACTGGAATTCCTTCCAGCGGCCGACCGCCTTCTTGTCCTTGACTGCGATCACGGACCATTCCCGTGCAAGGTAGGAAAGGCCTTCCGTTTTCAGACTCGCCTCGTTGGATTTCCGGGGTGCATGCCGCGCGGACTGGTCTTTGGTCGTACATGGTCGTATACTCATCGCCGTCATTCCCAAACCCGCCCCGGTGTCCGAGTGGAATTGGACCGGAGCGGGTTTTTCATTTCATGCCAGTTTGCTCCAAAACGGGTTCCGGCAAGGATTTGCCACGAAGAGGTTCCGTAGCGTTCAAAATCGGGCCGACTTCCTGGGCACCGTGCCCATCTACTGGGGCAGGTTTCGGGGGTCGATGACCGGCCTTGAGGGCCCTTTCCCGCCGTTTGGCCCTATCTCCCGCTTCGGTCGCGGCCTGAGCGGCCAAGTTTCGGAGTGAGTAGAGCGGACAGCCCGTGGCTGTGCAGCGTTCGACTTCAGCCGGCTCCCAGCCCACGCACATCAGGCAATGCGCTCGAATCGCCGCCTTGGGCTTACCGGCTCGGGCTCGCTCATAGAGCTTGCGATACTTGGCCGGGATGTCGGGCATTGACCAATCCATCGATCAATCCTCCTCCCGTGCGGCGGTCGCGCCTTCGACCATTCCGAGGATGCGTGCGCGCAGCGCAGCCGGTAGCGATGACCAAGCATCAACGACAATTTGCAACTCGGTTCCGTGGGCTGCGACCGGATGCGAAGCCTTGCTAAGTGTGCCGGATTCTGTGCCGCGCGATTTAGAATTGGGCTTATTTTCCGAGGAATTCGAGGAAGATTCGATTCCCCCCGCCTCCATTCGTAAGTCATTTATTTACAATAGGTTATGAGTTTCTCGCACACCAAGAAATGCGTGTGCTCGCCTCATGAAGGGTCAGATATCCCCATTTTTTCGGTGTTTACGCCGAAGGGCGGGGGGATTCGCAACTCCCTCACGCTTCAGACCATACGAGACCATTGAAGACCTTGTCTTGAATAGCCAATCGAGGGTCATGGCCGGCTGAAAGCGGTGATTGGAAAGTTCGTTTGATCGGTACCGTGTTACAAGTCGTGCATCGAAAGGTGGCCGAGCAACGCCGCTTCGGGAGGAGCACGCGCAAGCCCGGTTAAAGCCGGCTGACAAGAAATGAGAATATAAAGAGGATCGGGAGCCGGCGTGTCACCAGCAAAAGGTGGTGGCAAACACCGGTCGGCAGTTGCAACGCGAATCTCGCCTTTGCCTCCGTGAAGACGCGCATAACCGCGCGGTAGACGCTCGATTTCTCGGCGTTGAGGTAAACGAAGGTCTTAATCCGTTCCGTTCCCATTCTTGCCCTCATGGAGTGGCCACGTTCCACGAACCTCGGTCACGCGACTCGGCGTTGGACCCTCGTGCCGGATTGCATCTTACCCTCCACCTCCGACATCGTGGGCCGGCCCCAGGTACGCCACCCTCAATGTAACCGCGCTTTCCCTCATTTTGAAGGCTTCGCATTCCTGCGTGTTAGGGTGGGGCGGCCCGTGCCTCCGAGCATCGCGGGGGTCGTCCATCGTGCCCGTCACCAGCCTTAGTGGTCCTCGAACTTCGCGGTCGCGTAGCCCAAGCCCTCCAGTACGCGTTGGATCTCCTGCCGGGTTGCCGAGTCATAGTAGCCGCAGGCTTCACTGATCCGGCCCAACGGCAACCGCGCCAGTTCGTCCGAATCGCCAACTTCCAGTTCGGCAATGACGGCGCGCCCTCGGGCCGTGAGGTTAAGCTCCGTCATGGGCGTGTGGACGGGATCTTCGTGCTCTTCATCCGGGTAAGGTGCTTGAAGGATCGGGTCGATCGAATCGGCGTACTAGGTTGCCCAGTCGAACCACTCGCGGAAGCCTGCTTCGTCGACGGGATGTACCCGCTCCGCGTCGATGGCCACCTGCAAGGCGGAAAGGTAGTCGCGAATGCATTGGGCGTCGTGCCAACGGTTTGCGTGTTCCATCAGCTTCTGACGCCGTCCGAATTCATGGTTCTTCTTTTTGGCTACGGCTTGACGTCGATCTTGCACACGCCGGCGCTGCCGCCCCACGCACTCGGCGTCGATGCATATCTAACTGGTTCGTTCGAGCAGCCATTGTTATTGCAAGATTCGTTCCCAAAGTGCTCCGCGTCCTCGGCCCTTGAGCTGAACCTCGCCCGCCGCCTTCATTTCCGCCAGGACTCTCTTGACGAGTTGGACGCTGACGGCGGGAAGTTGGCCGTGCAATTCCGCCAGTGAGAACGGCCCCGCCTGATCCAGGACCGCTCGGCGTACGAGGTCACCCTTGGCTGAGCGGCGGTCGGAGGATTCCACGTGCGCCGCAAACTCATCGTACGCACGCCGAATCGTTCCGAGGAAGTAGTTCCACCACGGAACAATCTCGTTCTTGCCCGCGTGCCAATCCGTTGAACATCTTTCCAGAACGCTGTAGTAATCTGCCTTGCTTTCCTCAACGAGTCGTTCGAGGCTGATGTACCGGACCACCTCGAATCCCTGTTCCAACAGCAGCATGGTCGTGATCAATCGCGACACGCGGCCATTGCCGTCGCGAAAGGGATGAATGCAAAGCAGATCGAACACGAAGGTTCCGACGGCGATCAGCGCAGGCGTTGGTTCTCCCTCACAAGCGGCGTGATAGTCACGGCAGAGTTTCGCCACCGCCTGCGGCGTTGCCTTGGCCGGAGTGGGCTTGAAGCGTACGCGGCGGTCGCCGCTCGGCAGAATCTCGATGATTTCGTTATCCCTGCGCTTCCACTTGCCAGCGTCCCCCGACATTCCACCTTGTGCCAGGGCGTGAAGGTGCTGAATGACGTGCGGCTCGATGGCTACTCGACGTTTTCGCGTGAACACCCAATCGATCGCCTTGCGATAACCGGCCACCTCTTCCTCCGAGCGATCGCGCGGCCTCGCCTGGCCAAGCACCAGGGGCCGCAGGCGATCTCGGTCAACCGTTACGCCCTCGATCCGATTGGATGATTCGACGCTTTGAACGATGGCCTGTTCGCGCAGGGCCTCCAACACTTCTGGCTTTTGGCGGATCCATAGGTCCTGTTTGCCCTTGGCTTCCATGCAGGCGGACAGCAGCCAACTCGTACTCAACGGTATAGACAAGTCGTGCAGGCGTTCAGGGTTCAGGGTCGACATCGTTTTTTTCTCGTGGCCAGTAGCCGAATAATAGCCGATTCATCGGCGAGTAGCCAATTCCGCTGGAACTCTCAGGGGAACAACACTTTCAGGCCACCGGGACGAGCATGGGAAAGCAGCGAGGCGTCGGTCGAAGTACACGATAGGTACACGCAAAAAGGGGTCTCTGATGGTTTTGAAGAGTCTTCATGGGTCGCAAGTGGTCAGGTCGACTTTTCGCGTAACCCTCGGCAAATCCGCATTTTTTGGTTGGAAAACGCGGTTTTCACCGCCTTTCGGTGTCGAATTCGATTCCCCCCGCCTCCATTCTTCGGATCGTTCGTAACCTTCGGTGGCACCGAAGGTTACGACTTTCCCGGCCTCGGTTTCACGATCTGTACAAAGTGCCTTTCCCGGACCTTTCCGGCCATACCCGGCCATGCCTTTGCGTAAGCCAGTGCGTAAGTCTGGCGGGGCGATGTTCCCACGTGTATCGCCGTTCGATTGGAAGCACGACGTGTAGCCCTTTACCCCCCGAAACTTTAACGAAACTCTTGAGATCCAGCTCTGATAGTAGGGCGCGTAACAAGAAGGCCGCCTCGGCGATGGCGTCCCACGCTACCTCCGGCGATGGGTCGAGGTCAAAGATGAGTCGATCCGGTCGTTCGATTTGATCTGCCCGACAGCCCCAGGTATGGACTTCGAGAACCCCCATCTGCGCCAGCGAGACTAGTCCGCGCACGTCATCGAGCACAAGGTGAGTTCCACGAGTTTTCTTTTCTTGGATCTCGACACCGCGAAACGCCGGAGGGAGCGTAGTGTTCAGGTGCTTCTGGTAGAAGCACTTTCCGCCAATGCCTTCGGGACACCGAACGATCATCAATGGGCGGCCTGCAACATGTGGAAGCATCACTTCAGCGAGGGCCTCGTAATAAAGGGCAAGGTCGCGCTTCATCACACCGTCGTCGGGGTAAAAGACCTTGTCAGGATTCGTGAGGGAGACGCCCGCGACCAGGTTGTTCGAAAGAGGTTTCGTTGAAGGCGCTCGCTTACCAGGAGATTCGATGAATGATGCGGCGGAGATTTTATTCGCCTTGCCATTTCGCCCTGCCGAGGATTCTTCTAGCACAACTTCCCTGCCTGGCTTGTCTTGTCGCAAACCTTTGAAAGCGGGATGCCTCAACTTCCCATCTCGCGTCATTTCCGAGAACTCGACTTCTGCAACCAGCTTAGGGCGGGTCCAATGAAAACCCCGGCTGCGGGGGGCGTCGACGAATGGGCTCTTTGGGATTTCTAGCTTCCGAAGTTTCGCCCCTGGCTGGGTCAAACCAGCGTCGTCGAAGCCGGTGCCGACCCGCCCCGCGTAACGTAGGTGGCCGCTATCGTCGTAGTATCCAACCAATAACGACCCGAACGATTGGCGGGAGCCGCTCGGGTCAGTGAAGCCTCCGATTACGAACTCCTGACCTCTCTTGCACTTGATCTTGATCCAATCAAGGTTCCGCTTTGAGAGATAGAGGCTGTCCGCGCGCTTCGAAACAATGCCTTCCACGCCGAGCCGGCATGCTTCTTTCAGCATCTTCGATCCTTCGCGGGCGATGTGATCGCTGTAACGCAAGGGACCCTTGCCAAACGAAGCGATCAACTTCTTGAGCACCTTCTTCCGCTCAATCAGCGTTACGCGTCGTAAGTCGTAGCCTTCCCAGAAGGCTAGGTCGAATGCAAAGTACACCAATGGTGTCTCCGTGGTGCCTTTCAGCCGGTTTTGTAGTGCCTGAAAATCCGGCACACCGGATGGATTTAGCGCCACCACCTCGCCATCGATGATCGCACCATTGACGCCCAGTGAAGTTACGGTCTTGGCGATTTCAGGAAACTTATCTGTCCAATCCAACCCATTGCGCGATAGAAGGCGCGCGCTCCCGTTATCCAGGACGCAGAGGATTCGATAACCGTCGAGTTTGATTTCGTGGATCCAATCGTCGCCTTCGGGCACCACGTCCATGCGGGTTGCAAGCTGCGGTGACTCGGCCCTTTGGGCACTGCCCAACTTTTTAGCACGCCATCGAACTCCAGGCGGAAATCGTAGTGCAGGCGGGTAGCCGCATGTTTTTGCACTACGAACAGGTGCTGCGCTGTTTTTCTTTTCTTCGAACCGCCCGGCTCGCTGGTCACATCGAAATTGCGTTTTCGTTTGTATTCACGCAGGGCCACAGGGGAATGGTACCGCGTAGTTCATTGCTCGCCATATTTTTGCCGCCCGTTACGTCAAAGTGACCCTGCTTGAATACCCGCGGAAACTAGCCGCCTCGGGTGGCTGGATTGCTCGAACAGCCGGGCGATCTGGTTGGGCCGCTTGCTCAACTCCTCTTCGGAAAGGCTACGTCGCGCTTTGCCGAATTTCTCGCCGGTCGTGCTCGTGTGCAACGTGTGCGTCGGAGAGCAACCCACCGTGAAGCCCGTTGTACATCGTAAACCTGCAGCTTGTGCGGAGCGAACAAAATGCGATCGCCGCACGGCGCGTGCTCGTCGTACACCCGGTAGTTGGCACGGCTGCGCGATTGTGGTTCCAACAGGCCGCAACGCTCATAGTATCGCACCGTCGAGGTCGGAGTGCGTGCTGCCCTTGCCAGCGATCCGATCGTTTACGTTGCGTTCATGAAGGCGATGATATAGCCACTTTCGTGACCAATTGGGGCCGAAAGTCCCGGCTTGCTTAATTGGCTCTAATTGGCTATATTTGTGGCTATGATCCGCACCGGCTCGCTCACCATCACCCAGGAAATACTCTCGCTCATCGCTGAGATCGACGAGTTCAAGGGCGCTTGGCGAGCCATCGGCAAGCTCGCCCCGGAGCGGCTCCGCGAGCTGCGCAAAATCGCGACCATCGAGAGCGTCGGCTCCTCGACGCGGATCGAGGGGGCCAAGCTTACCGACCGGCAGGTCGAGGCGTTGCTTGGCCGGGTTAGAGCCAAGTCCTTCGCGACGCGCGACGAGCAGGAAGTCGCCGGCTACGCCCTGGTCATGGAGACGGTGTTCTCCAACTACGACGCCATCCCCGTCACCGAGAACTACATCAAGCAGCTTCACGGCATGCTGCTTAAGCACTCCACCAAGGACGCCCGGCATCGCGGCGAATACAAGAAATTCCCCAACAGCGTCGAGGCCTTCGATCACAGGGGCAAATCGGTGGGCATCGTGTTTGAGACCACGTCTCCCTTCGACACGCCCCGTGAAATGGAAAGACTCGTCGCCTGGTTCAACATGACGATGAAGGAGAAGTCTCTGCACCCGCTGGTCGCCATCGGGGTCTTCGTGGTCGTCTTTCTCGCCATTCATCCGTTCCAGGACGGCAATGGCCGCCTGTCCCGCGCGCTAACCACCTTGCTCCTCTTGAAAAACGGCTACGCCTACGTGCCCTACAGTTCGCTTGAAAGCATCGTTGAGCAGAACAAGGAGGGCTATTACCTGGCTCTTCGCCGGACGCAGGGCACGCTCAAGAAAAAGGCCCCCAACTGGTCTGCGTGGCTGATGTTTTTTCTCAATTCGCTCCAGCGGCAGAAGCGCAACCTGGAAACCAAAGTCGAGCGCGAGAGAATCATGCGCTCGACCATGCCGGAGCTCGCCGTAGCCATCCTAGACCTCGCGACGGAGTACGGCCAGATTCACGTCGCCGACATCATTCGCGTAACGCAAGCACCCCGAGGCACGATAAAGAAAAGGCTCGCCGAACTCACCGGTGCCGGCCACCTGAAGCGCGGTGGCAGGGGCCGCTCGACCTGGTACTCGCTGCCCTGACGTCGAAGTGCGGCGCATCATAATCCCATCGAGGTTGGGAGTGGTTTTACCTGTCGGTGGCACTGGATCATTGCCTGGTCGCAATCGCGCTGCCCGCGGGCGGCGACGCCAGGAACCTCGCTTTTCGGCGCGAGGGAAACAGCCTGCGCATCACTGCCTGTATTGGGGAGGAAGCTATGGGGTGGGATGCGGCCGACGGAACTCCTTATGCGGCCTCATCGTCCGCCGACGTGGCGTGCGATCTGGACTTGTCGCATTTGGCGGATTCCGCGTCCCCGGATGCCTTCGCGCGGCTGCCGCTGCCCGATGCCGATCGCCTGGTTGTCAGCCCCAATCGGCAGGTGATCGTTTGGGCTCAACGCGACGTCATCTTTCGACGGGACCTCCGGAAACCGGGCGCGCAGTCGGTCCGACCCGATCGCGCCGGAACCGTGATCGAACGAATGGCCGTCGCCGATGACGGGCGTGTCGTGCTCGCCGCTGCCATCGAGGGCACGCCGGCCCTCTGGCCACCTGACTCGGAGGAACTTATTCCTGTTCCCTACGTCAGTGGCTTTGTTCGATCCGTTGCACTGAGCCCCGGTGGAGATCGGCTCGCGGCCGGTATGCAAGAAATCCCCACCGACGTAGAGGGCATTGCCGGTGCCGTCGTTGAACCCGACGGCGGCCCGCGGCGAGTCGTCGACCCGCCGTCCGATTGGATCCAGAAACAATCCGCCCCGAATAGTCGAGTGGATAACAAGCAGGCAAAGACGAGCGACATCGCGAAGGCGAGTCGCGATTCATTACGGTTCTTCAGCATCACGCACCTCCCGAACGTAGCAACTCATGCACCAAGTCGAGAACGTCGCTCTCGGCTCAACAATCAACTTGAAATTATCTCAATGTTCTAATGCGATTTGACCTAGGAATTAAACTACCAGTTTGCTGCGGTAATGTCAGGTGAAAAGTTCTGGCTAATCGGGAATGGGGTGCGCGGCTTTGAACTCTGTGCGGAGCTTGTCGTGTTCGTTGGCCGATTCGAACCACAGCCGCCCGATGTGCCGTCGGCGGGTGAAGGTGCCGGGTTCCTTCAACTCTTCCGGCCAGGCCCGCTCCGCCTGTCGAAAGACGCGCTGGGCATCGTCCGGTTGTCTGAGTTCCAAAAGGGCTAATGCCTTGATCAGCAGATTCGGTGTCGGAAGGTCGTCTAATTCAATGGCCCGATCAGCCTCGCGCAATGCCTGGGCGGGCTCCCCGTTTCGAAGATACGCCAGTGCAAGATAGCGCTTACAAAGAGGATTCTTGCGACTTTCGTTCTCGTCGGCGACGATCGCATGAGCCAAAGCACGGCGGGCGTCGAGATGTCCATCCAGCGTCAGCTTCACTCGGGCACTGACCAGGTGGAACCACGCCTGGTTTTCGGCGCCACAATCAATACCCTTTTCAATGCTGTCGGCCGCATCGGGTTTGCCTTGGTAATGTTGTACGATGGCCAGCGCCCACCATGCATGACAATAGGGCTTGACCCCTTCCTCTTTAAAACTATTCACGACCTCGGAAAGGGTCTGCTCAGCCGTTACCGGATCGTCGGCCAGGAAGTCGATACCCGCCAGATTGTATTTGGCAAAAGGCGCGGATAAGTCCGCTCCGAATACTTTTTCGAGGGCGACCTTGGCTTCATCAAAGCGCTCCTTCAGAACCAGAATATCAGCATAGGAATTGTAGAGCTTGACGACTTCCTCTTCGTGATGTGAAGTCCATTCAATGGCTCGCTCGCAGTAGTAGAGCGCTTCGTCCAGTATCGTCGAATCGGGTTCCGGCAGGCGGTCGTATTTTTCCTTGAGCCCCAGCGCCAGGTTCCCCATCGCGCGGACGTTTCTCGCGTCGAGGTTCAAAGCAAGGCGATACTCGCTTATGGCATTGTCCCAATCGTTCGATTTCAGAAACGATTCCGCCTGCGCCAGATGGGTCTGAACTTTCTCGGCAATGCTTCGGGCTCGCTCACGAATCCCAAGCCCCGCCGCCGCACTTAGCAACACCGCCGCCGCAACGCCCACGCTCATCGCCCGATGACGCTTAACGAATTTGCTCGTGCGGCGGATGATTCCCGGCTTTCGGGTGACGATCGGCAAGTCATTTAGATGCCGCTTCAGATCCTCGGCTAATGCCCGGGCAGTTGGGTATCGGGCATCGGCCGCCTTCTCCAGCGTCTTCAGGCAGATCGTCTCCAATTCCACCGGTACGCCGCTCAGAATCTTGCGAGGCGGCACCGGGTCGCGGGTGATGATGGCGGTGAGGATCTGTTTCTCGTCGTCTCCGGGGACGGCCGGTTGAAAACAAAGCAGCTCGTAGAGCGTGGCGCCGAGCGAAAAAACATCCGTCCGATGATCCATGGGCAGCCGCTTGGCCATGGCCTGCTCAGGACTAAGGTATCGCATCGTGCCCAGCAGCGCGCCCGTGACGGTGACGGAATCTTCGTCCACGTCCTTGGCCAGCCCAAAGTCGGTAATCATGATCCGCCCGTCCGTGGAAAGAATCAGATTCGCCGGCTTGATGTCGCGGTGAATGATGCCCTCGCCGTGGGCATAGTGGAGCGCCTCGGCCGCGTCAGCGATCCACCGGGCAACTTGCTGGTGATAGGCCCGGCCTCGGCCGCTGGACGACGTGCCGATCGGCGCGTCGATGCGCGTACCGGAAATGGACTCCGCACGAATCTCACCCGGTGCGGTGCCCGAAACCGCCTGACGAACGATTTCCTCCACCTTGACGGGCGTGGCCTGAGAGATTCTCGCGGCGTCGAAGACCTTGACCAGCTCGCTGACCGGCCGTCCTTCGATCAGCTCCATCGCGTAAAAGTAGGCGTCTCGCGACTCGCCAAAATCATAAATCGGAACGATATTGGTATGATGCAGCCGGGCGGCGGCGATGGCTTCTCTGCGGAACCTGGCGACGGCCGATGGGCTGGCCTTCCCGATCATCGCCGGGAGAACCTTAAGCGCCACGGCCCGATTCAGCTTCGCCTGAACTGCGCGATAGACAACGCCCATGCCCCCCTGGCCGAGCACGCCGGTGATGCGATAGCCTTCAATACGCGGGTAATAGCTTTCGGCTCGGCGCTTGGGAGAACTGCCGCTTTGCTCGCCATGAGGTATCAGATCATCCTGATCCGAACGAATCAGGTTGGGAAGATTTGGAGCGGCCGGTGCGCCCCCGGCCGGTAATACTTTTGATTCCATGCCAACCGTTTCGTTTCGGTCGATCGGATTGTCGAACCGATTGCCATAGGTCGCTCGGCAAGTCGGGCAAGTTGAAAGATGTTCTTGAAGGCGAACCGCCTGATCGGCGCGCAGCGCGCCCTGCTGCCAGTTCTCGAGGTCTTCCAATCGCGGGCAATCGGACATGGATGCGCCTTTGGTAATGCCTGGGCAGGAAAGAGGCGGTCAGATGAGCTTATCGAGTCCAGGTTTCCCTGCCCTAGCGTACGGTTGGGGGATTTTGACTGATAAACTTGCAGTTTGCCAATAGGTCCGCCCGAAGGCAATCTGAGAATCTAAGGCCGGGAAAGGCGGAGACTACCCCCCGGCTTAGCCCAACGAAGCTGGCAGGAGGCCGGCTCGGATCAGGTCCGAGGCCCCGGATCGGAGGGACTCGGCCAGGTCACCCAGGGTCTGGTAAACTACACCCGCCCCGGCCGCGTGGAGCCGGCTGATGCTACAAGTCCCTGAGGATATCCCAACGGTAAAGAGCCCCGCATCGTTGGCGGAACGGATGAAGGCGTCAGTCCCGGCCGCAACGATCGTTCGCCTGTCGCCTTGGGCGAGGCTGGTAAGCTCGGCCGGGCGGCGGCGGGGATCGGGATTGAGCGAGTCGAGATGATTTTTCAGACCCTCTAAACCATCGCGCTTCATGGTGCCGGCCCTGGCGGCGGAATTGGAGCCAAGGGTGACCACTGTGCTTGCCCCATGCCTGGCCAGGTTTGTAAGGTCGTCTCGAATGTCGTCATGCAACTCGTTCAATTCAATGATTTCGTTGCTTTCGAGGCGTGCCTCGAATTGCTTTCGGTATTCCTTGAGCTTGACGTCGCGAGCGGCGGGCAGAATCTCTTCGGTAATTCCCTTGGTGCGGGTCAATCGCCAGAAAGTGGCCCGGTCAAGGCTCGACCAACCCACGTCCGCTGCTGCCAACTGGTGAGCGGCGTGCCAGGCGGGGGCGGGATTGTAGATCGGCCCTTCGTATTCAATCACGAATCGCATCGGGTTTTCAGCTCTCGCCTATTGCGGTCCAAGACTAGGCGCTCTTGTACGCCTTCTTGAGCCAGCCGATCAGTTCCTTATCGATGTCATTCGGGCTGCCAATCCGAACACGATGGCTGACCATGGCGTTGAAGCTGGCGGATTCTTCGAGCCGGGCCGTCGACTTCTCGCCTTTCAGATTAATGCCCACGTCAACTCGAGTGGCCGTTGATGGTTGGATGATTCCGAACTGCTTGTTGCGACGGAGACTGACGTAGGCTTTCTTCGGGGCAAATTCCACGTCGGGTCCGAAGCGCGAAAGCTCTGTGACTAGAGTGTCGTAGATCGGACGCAGGGCGGCTTTGGCCCCGGCGTATTGAGCATCGACCAGGGCGTCGTCGCCCACGGCCGATCCGGCATCCGACTTGAGGGCCTTGTGGGCGATAAGGTTGGCGTAACCGTGTGTGACGCCGTGCTCGCTCTTGAGCAACGAGACGATTTCACCGTGCTTGGCCTTTTTGCTCTTCTGAACAACCTGCAACCATTGATCGAGCGATTTCCCCGTTTGCTCCTTCAGGTTCGCGATCATGGTCGCTTCCATTTCCTCTGGGCTCTTGGCCATGGATAAAACTCCGGTTTGAGCGTTCTCGCTCGCCTTCTGTGTTTCGTTGTGTATGCCCATTCCACCGGGCCGCGGCGCAATTGTACCAAGTCTTGTTTCCCATTGCATACAAGTATGCTGGGGTGCGATTCTGGACCGGCGTTTGAATTCGGGGATCGGGCAGGCTGAGCAGGCGGGTGAAAATTGCGTCGATCAGGTCAATGTTGTGCAGGCGAAAGCGTATCGGATCGGCAGGATGGGGGCGGGGATCGCGCGCTTCTCTAGAATCGAGAAATGCGACGAAAGTAGCGCGATCATTTCACGAGCCGTCCAAGCATGCAGATGGTAGCGGTCGCCGCCCCATGAGATGCGGCGAAACGGCGGCAGGTGCCGCAATCCGCTTCGATAGATGAAAGACTTGATGCGTTCAATCAGTCGATCATTGGGGAGTGTAATGACAATCCTCCCGCCGGGGGTGAGCAGGGCGGCCATTTGCGACAACAGCCGATCGGGATCGACGACGTGTTCGAGGACTTCGGTGCAGATCATTCGGCCAAGGCTTGCCCTGGGAAGATTCAATTCGTCGAGTTCGCCCTTGTGCAGCTTCACTCGGAATCCCTGCAAATTCTTTCGCGCCTTTCGGATCATTTCGCCGGAGACGTCGGTTCCGACGAGTTCGTTCTCCGGGAACATGCGCAGCACGTGCCCGCCGCCGCAGCCGACTTCGAGAACCTTGTCGTCAGGCAAAACGTCGAGCATCGTTCGAATGTCGGCGAGGCGGCGACGTTCGATCCAGCGAATGAGCATGCCCGACCGGGCGTAGTATTCGTCAATGTCATGGTCGCGGGCGAATGTGTCGTTCCACCGTTCGACGTCCGTGATGGTCAGCGGGGAAGTTTGCATTAGAGCTCCACGGCCGTTGCCGGAGTGGAAGGGACCCTGTTCCCCGCGGCAACCTGCCACGTCTCGGCACGAAACCTGGCGAGCTCCCAGAGAATTCTGAAAGAAACCAGAATCGGAAAGCTGCTCAGGAAGGACCGACCCGCATGTCGCGGGGCGAAAGTCGTGTCCACCTCACGGATGATGAAGCCGCGGACCCCGGCCGCCACGCCGATGAAGCTCTGGAAATAGCGGTAGTTGTGGCGGTGCTCCAAGAGACGCATCATAACTTCGCGGCGCGTCAGGATAAATCCCGATTTGTTGTCGCGAAGGTTCATGCCGAATGTGGTGTTCAGCACGAAGTTCAACGCCCGGCTGAACCAACGTCGGCGACGGACGGACGTGGCCGGATGACGGACGCCCTGAACGAGATCTGGAACGTCCTCCAGATAGGCCTGGTAGAGCCGCGGTACGTCTTCCGGTTGATTTTGCAGATCGGCGTCGATCAGGCAGACCAGGTGCGCGCCCGAGGCTTCAAGACCGCTTCGCCAGGCAGACTCGATGCCTTGATTTGAGGCGTGGCGCACGCCGCGAACACGCGGGTCGCGGGCGGATCGGTCCGTGATGCGCCGCCAGGTTTCGTCGGTGCTGGCGTCGTCCACCAGAATCAGCTCGGCCGGAACGCGCATTCCATCGAACACCAAAAGCATCCTGTCCGCGAGCAAATCGACATTGCCCTCTTCGTTCAGGCATGGAGCGATCACGCTGAGCGTCGGCAGGTCCGCGATGGTCGGTGCTTGGAACGAGCTCAACGGGGCGTACTCCGGACTGAATAGGGCGTTGGGCGGTTGCGGCGCGTTGGCCGGTATTCGAGATAGCCCCGGGGAGCGGACCGCGGGGTCGATACGGCCTGTCCGCCCGGCACTCGGGTCGGATGGGGAATTGTCCCCGAGCGCTGCATGGACTTGATGCACTCGGCGGTCATCAGCGAATTCCAATGGCGCCGGTCGAAGCTGTGCGAACCAAAGACCCAGAGGTTGATCGGCGTGGGCAGTCCATCCTTGATCGACCGTTGCAGGAGTCGGGTTCCGGCCGGAAGAAGTTTCTCCGCGGCTTTGTGAACAATCCACTTGCCGGTGCCTTCGCGGAATCGAAGATCATCGGATAGCGAGAAAGCGAATTCGACCAGGCGAAAATCGAGAAACGGGCAGCGATTCTCCACCCCGTGAGCCATGCACATTCGATCGCCCATTTGCAGAAGCGGCTGGAGGAAGATGCCGGATTCGATGAGGCTGATGTTCTGAAGTGCCGTGCGCGCGGGGCTCCAATGGTCGGCGAGGTAGGCTTCCATGCGAGCCGCGCCAGACAACCCCGACCGCGATGCCATTCGGCAGAAGCGGGCCAGGTCGGTCCCGCGATAACGGTCCATCATCCCCGCGTAGTGCTCTTCCTTGGCTCCCGCTGGTCGGGCGGGCTCGCCGAGTAGCAGCTCGTTTCTAACATAGCCGCTGAAAAGTTCATCCGAGCCCTCGCCCGAAAGGATGACCTTGTAACCGCGGCCTCGAGCGGCGGCCGCCAGCCGGTAGAGCGCAAAGACACTGAATGAGCCCGTGGGCATTTCCAGGTGGTACGCGAGCGTTTCAAGGTCATTGAAGAATTGATCTCGCGTCGGCCGCACCATGTGGGCCTTCAAACCGATGCGCTCTGACAAATCCCTGACATATTCCTCTTCGTTGATGGCGATCTTGAACTCGTCGAACTGACACGTAAAGCTTTCTTCGACGCCGCTCAACCTGGCGATCAGCGGTGAGTCCAGCCCGCCGGCCAGGAACATGCTCACGGGCACGTCGCTGCGCATGCGCAGCCGAACCGAATCCTCGAGCAGTGCGATGAAGGTTTCGATGGCCTCGCGGGGCTTGTAGTCGATGCCGGTGACGTGGTGCTCGAGGTTCCAGTATTCCGTCGAGCGACACGTGCCTGTTTCCGGATTGAAAATGAGGTAATGCCCCGGGCGCAAGGCGCGAACGTCGCGGTAGAGCGTATGATCATTGAAACAGAATTCAAACAGCTCGAAGAGCTCGTGGGATGTAAACTGCGCCTCCGGGAAGGCCTTGATCTCCGAGGCAAATTCGAATGAGCCATTCCGGCGTCGATAGTAGAGCGGCTTTTGCCCCAGGCGGTCTCTTGCGCAGAAAATCTGGCGGCCGTCCCAAATGGCGATGGCGAACATTCCGTTGAAACGCGAAAGACATTCCGGCCCCCAATGCAAATAGGCGGCGAGCACGACTTCGGTGTCGGTCTGAGTACGAAACTCCCAGCCATGCGACTTAAGCTGGTCGCGAAGTTCCGGGTGGTTGTAGGCCTCTCCATTGAATAGAACGACGTTGTCTCCGATTCGCACCGGCAGTTCGATGTCGTGACGATCCACCACGTTGAGTCGTGTCTGACCGAGCGTGATCAGGCCCTGGTCGATTTGAATCGTATGAAGGTCTCGCTGATCGGGTCCGCGATGGCGCAGGCGGACCAGGCTTGACTCATCAAACGCAGCATTGAACCCGCCCAGAATTCCGCACATTTAGAGCTTTCTCGCCCGGCAACTCATGCCTGCGTCCTGAACGTCCCATGCCTCGATCTCCCATCCGGAGTCAAACCAGGCCCGAAACTCCTCCGGTTCGAATCGGTGGCAATGTTCAGGATGGTACCAGTCGAAGTTGATGATGTTGTTGGTGAAAAAGTCGAACTCGTCGTTCCAGAAGCATTTCAGCAGATTCCAGTGGACAAAGCGCTGAAGATCGAGCTTGCCCTTTTTAATGCCCAGAACATCGATGTCTTCTTCGACTTCCAATGTTACGTTCATCGCGGCGAGCGATTGGCCAAGTCTGGTTATCGCCTCACACGCCTTTAGTGCGTCATCAATCGGAAGTTTGCTTAGCTGCGATCGAACATGATCGTCGGCAAACTCTCTGAGCGCGGCCTTCTTCTTGTAGACGTAACAGCAGATCACGCCGTTGGTCTTGAGTTTCTTCGCCAGAGACCCAAACGCGGCTCGCGGATCGGGTGTGTGATGAATGACCTGGTCGCAGTTGATGAAATCGAAAAACGCATCGCGAAACGGGAGTTTGTGCAGGTCGGCATGTACAAACCCGATGCGCGGGTTTTTCAATTCCTCTGCCGCGATCCGGAGCGCGTCCAGAGAGGTATCGACGGCATACACAATGGCATCGGAGTGTTCCGCAAAGTTGGCCGCGTCGCGCCCGGCCCCCGTCCCGGCGTCGAGAATGAGCTTTTTGTCCGCGAGAAATCGCTTCAGCCCGGAGAGGTCTTTAAACCCGTATCGTTGTAGATACCAGTCGGTATAGAAACGCCGGGTGTGCTCGCGGTAGTAACGGTGCCGGGCCCACTTCTGGTCGAATGATTGAACGGTCTGCGACTCAAGCGTATGGCCACTTACAAAACTAGGAATGCCTTTCTGGATGGCAGTTCTTGGGTCGAGAATAGATGCAATCCCGCCAGTTTCGAGGCCATTGGCGCGCGTACGGTAAGCGGAGCCCTTTCCGTTGGAATCAACGGCATCGGCCATCAAGGGCCACTCTAGGTGTTCCAGTAAAGATGCTTTCAAATTATCCTCGTCGGCTCAATGATCTATGGATTCCGCCTGCCGGAGCGAGCGCTGCCGGTTTTTCGGACGATACTGGGGCGGCCTTGAGCGGGCGGGTTTGCTGGCTACTGGGTGGCCGTGACGATATATTGCAGCGTTTTGCGTCGATCAATATGAGTAGAGTGCGGGCAATTCCGGCGCTCGGGGCCGTGGTGGATTCCCTTGGGGGTGTTGTGAATCGCTCGGGACGGGTTGCGATCGGTCGATGCCGAAGGCTGCCCGGGGCGCGAGGAGTGAATTTTATGAGCAGGCATTGGAAACTGAGTGTTGTTGCAATTGCGGCCGTCATCACTGCCGGTTCGTTGGTCAGCGCTTTCGCCCGGCCACGGCGTCCGGCCCGACCGGAAGAAGTCATCATCATCGGGAGGATTGTCGATCTTCAGTCGTATTTCAGCGGCGAGTACGCCTCGGACGATCCCACGCGCGAGACCAGGGACAACATTCGGGCGGGCGTGCCCGCGGGGCTCGAGATTGACGATGGTGTCGTTGTCATCGGCATGGGCAAGCAAAACCCGGCTCGCAAGCTTTTACCGCTCGCGTACCAGGAAGTTGAGCTGACGGGTAAGCTCTATGAGGTGGATGGTCTGTTGTATGTGGACATGCAGGACGTCAAGTCGGTCGGCGGTGAGGAACCCTCGCGCGGCGAAGCGCCAACGGAGCCGCCAACCCGACAGCCGGTTCCAGATGAGAATCCGGAATAAGTTCATTTACCGGCTCGATTCGGTTCGGTTGCTTGAGCCGTCGGTTCGACACTCAGATTAGCGGTCGTCGGCCGGAAATCTCCCCAACTCCGCCGTAAGGCGGAAGAACTGCAAGCCAGCGATGTTTTCAGCGGATGGTTTCTTCGGGCCGGATTCCTTCGGGATGCCGGCCTTGATTTTTTTCGCCCGTGTGCTGGACGTTTCCCTGGGGACGATCCGGATGATCTCGGTGACTCGCGGCCAGCGCGCCCTGGCGGTCGTGCTGGGATTCTTCGAGCTGCTCATCTGGGTCTTTGCGGTTTCACGGGTTCTGACTGCCCTGGATCGCGTGGGAAATATCCTCGCGTTCGCCGGTGGATTCGCCGCCGGCAATGCCCTTGGGATGTGGATTGAATCCCGGCTGGCGATGGGCGTTCAGACGCTCAACTTCATCTCCCGCGGCATGGCCAACGCGGTGGCGGAAAGACTTCGATATGCCGGACTTGGCGTCACGACGTTTGTCGGTCGCGGCCGGGACGGGCCGGTTTCGCTGTGTATGACGGTCGTGCCCCGGCGGCAGACGCCTGCGACAATTCGAATGGCGCGAGAGATCGACCCGGACGTGGTGATAACCGTGGAAGACGTCCGTCAGTCCACGGCCGTGCATACAGGCACGTACGGCGCGGGTAAGATCCGCCTATCGCTGCCGCAGCACCTGTTCCTGCGCCCGCGGAGGCCGTCCGACAAGGACGCAGGGGTCGAGAATTAAGTCGTCGCGAACCGATAGCATTTTCCATCATGCCGACTGACTGCCCGGGCGATGCCCGCTTAATCCCGGCTTCGCCAGCGGGCCAAGCCCGACCAATCGCGGATTTGCCGAACGATACGGCTTCCCCTCTGCCCGGGCGGGGCCTTGTCGGATCGGTCTCGATCGTGGCCGGGCTGACGCTTGTTTCGCGCATTCTCGGCTTGGTGCGCGAGGGGGTGTTTGGCTACTACCTGGGAACGAGCGAATATCTTTCCGCCTTCCGAATCGCGTTTCAAGTGCCAAATCTGGCTCGAAGGCTCTTTGGCGAAGGCGCACTTTCGTCGGCCATGGTGCCGGTTCTGACGCAAACGCTTCGGACGTCCGGCGAAGAGGCATCTCGGCGGTTTGTCGGCGCGATATTGACCCTTCTGTTTGCCGTACTTGGCGCGGGGCTCCTTGGCGCGGAAGTCATCATTGCGGTATGGCGGTGGGTGCACGACGACCTGACTCTGGAACTCACCGCGATCACATTGCCGTATGCGGCGTTTATCTGCCTGGTGGCGGTCATCGGCGGAGCACTGAACGTTCGCGGGCACTTCGCGGCTCCGGCGGCCGCGCCGATCTTGCTCAACGTCGCGAATATCGTCGCCGTTCTGGTGGGAGCAACGTATCTCGGGCTGGCGGAACGGCCGCTTATCTACCTGGTTTGTATTAGTGTGCTGGCCGCGGGCGTTCTTCAACTGGCTTTCACCGCATGGGCGCTACGATGGGTCAGTTTCGTGCCACGGCTTAACCTGGCCTGGCGCGATCCCAACGTGCGGCGCGTCATCGCCTTGATGGCCCCGACGGCCCTCGGTCTTTCCGCGGTACAGATCAGCGCGCTGGCCGACAACATCATTGCGTATCTGTATATCATCGAGGATGGCAAGCGAATCGGCCCGGCGGTGCTGGGTTATGCCCAGATTCTTTATCAACTTCCGCTCGGCGTCTTCGGCATTTCCATCGCCACGGCGATTTTTCCGCTGCTCTCCGCGAGGGCGGCGGCTGGAGATCGGGCGGGGCTGGCCGAGAGTTTTGAGCGCGGGGTGCGGTTGTCGCTTTTTATCGCCCTTCCCGCGTCGATCGGATTGATTCTGATCGCCCGGCCGCTCGTGGCGGCGATACTTCAGCGTGGTGAGTTCGACGCCGATGACGCTCTGCGCGTTGCGGCAACTCTGGTGTTCTACAGTTTCGGCCTGTCCGCCTACTTCGCGCAACACATCGTGGTGCGAACATTTTTCGCCATGCAGGACAGCAAGACGCCCGCCCGCACGGCGGGGGTTATGGTCGTGGTCAACCTGGCGATGAACCTGGCGCTGGTGCAGGTGATGCAGGAGCGAGGGCTCGCACTTTCCACGGCCATTTGCGCTACGCTCCAAGTTGCGTGGCTGGCGATGATTCTGCATCGGCGACTTCCGGTGATACGATGGTCAAACATTGCATCGGGCGGGCTGCGGATGCTCGCGGCCTCGGGAATCATGGGCGGTATTCTGGCTATCATCGGGCGATTCACGCCGCTCGGCTCGGCGGACTTCGGCGCGGCGACTCGAACGATAGTCGCCGTGGCGGCCGGCGGCCTGATTTACGCACTCTGTGCCCGGCTCTTCCAGCTTGACGAGTTCGTTCAAATTGTAGGCCGCTTACGGCGGCGACAAACTAAATAAGCGCGGGGCGCGCGTCATTCTAAATGAGGGCAATGGCAGTGTATCGAAGCCCCGCCCGAATCAGATTCAACATTTTGTCACGCTCTCGTATAATGTGGACCATCGGTAAATGAGTTTCCAAGCCCAGCCAAACCAAGTTGAGGTCGAACCGAAAGGCGTACGTCGAGGGGTCATTGGGATCCTGAATCAGGGCGACACCTACCTGTTTATTCGCCGCGCGGCCGGGGTGGCCAAGGGGGGGGCGTGGTGCTTTCCCGGCGGGCACGTGGAACCGGGTGAAACGCCCCGGCTGGCCGTTGTTCGCGAACTCAAAGAAGAGCTGGACATTCTGGTCGAGCCTGTCCGGCGGCTCGGCTCGGTCCAGGTCACAGACTCCCGGCATATTCTGGCCGTCTGGCACGTGCGCCACGTTGAAGGACGGGTAAAGCCCGATGCCCGCGAAATCGCCGAGGTTCAGTGGCTGACGGCCGAGCAGATCCGACTGATGCGCCCCACGCTCGCGTCAAACGACCGCGTTCTTGAGATGCTGGCCCGCTGATCGGCCATACCTTCCTGTTTTTCCGGACCAGTGACAATTTCTCCGGCGTGGCACGCAACTTGCAACCGGTTCTCCCGATTGCCGGAGGTGTTGTCAATGGACAGTTATCGGCTGCCAAAAAAGGACGATCTGGGCTTCTGCAATGTCCTGATCTCCGCCTTGGGCGGAGACGGGGCCAACATGGCCGGGAAAATTCTGTTCAAAATCGGCTGTGAGCAATTCGGCCTGGATGGCGGATACGATGCCCGATACGGCTCGGAGAAAAAAGGAACGCCCACGGATGTTTCCGTCCGGTTTTGCGAACCGGGAACACCCGTGCGCCAGTCCGGACCATCAAGCACGCCGCACTTCTTGACCGTCTTCCACGCCGACCTGATCGAGTCGCTCGACCTGGGCCGGGGGCTCTTGCCCAACGCGGTTTGCGTGGTGAACTCGATTCGCAGCTCGGAGGAGGTTCGCAATTCACTGAAGCTTCACAGCGGGCGGATTGTCTGCGTGGACGCGACGCGCATCGCTTACGAATCTCATAGCCGTATGAATATGCCACTGCTGTCGGTGCTTTGCCATGAGCTTAACTTTCCCGACGCCCCAATCCGGGCGTCAATTGCCAAGCAATGGCCTCGTGCGGCCGAGGCGAATCTACGGGCGTTCGATGAAGCCCTGGCCGGGCGGGCTTCGGCGGATTTCGTGCCGGGAGACTATCCACTGACGACGCCGCAAGTCGCGCGGGGCCCGATCGGCTGGTTGAACATGCACAACGGCGGCACGATCGACGCCCTGACCCACAGCACGCATGGTCGAGACAACCGGGTTGCCGGGCGCGGGCGCGTTCCGCAATTCTCGAAAGAGTTTTGCCATTCGTGCGGCATCTGTCTGACGGTCTGTTCCGACCCAGGCGGGCTTCTCTGGCAGGAAGGGCGAATGGTCGGCATTGACGATCGATACTGCAAAGGCTGCATGAGGTGCGTCGAGGCTTGCCCTGAAACGAAAAAGGGCAAGGCCCTGACGTTTGCAGACAACGGAATACTGGAACCGGGAATCTAGATTGACGAATTTAGAATCGCGAACCTGAGGTTGCGAATTCAAAAATGGCCAATGGCATGATTACAACGCTTGAGAGTCCGGGGAAGTCGACGGTTTCGGCGCCGCAGAGAATCCTTCTGGTCAACGGCAACGAGGCCGTCGCCCAGGCGATCATCGACATCGGCTATGACGCCGAGGGGTACTATCCCATCACGCCGTCGTCCGACGCGGGCGAAGTCGTATCGAAGGCCTTCGCCGAAGGCAAAACGGACATCGCGTTCATTGTTGCGACCTCGGAGCTTGCGGCCATTTCCGTTTGTGCGGGCGCGGCCGTGGCCGGGGGCCGCGTGGTGGACGTGACCAGCGCCAACGGATTGTTGCTGAAGGCCGAGCAGATGCCCGCGATTGCCGGGCTGGGTCTGCCGATGGTGCTGAATCTCTCGACGCGGGAGGTCTCCGGCCCGCTGAACATCAAAAATGGTCATTCCGATTTGTACGCAGCCCTGGGGTGGGGTTGGTTGATCTTCCTCGCCCCCACGGTGCAGGCGGCGTACGACATGAACCTGATCGCGATCAAGGTAGCGGAGAAGGTGAATCTGCCGGCGATTGTCGCTTATGATGGATTTCACACGTCGCATGCTAACCGGCGTATTCACGTATTCGCCAGTCGCGACGACGTGCAGGCGTTCGTCGGACCGCCGCCGTTCAAGAAGGCGATGGCCGGTGAAAATGGCCGATTCAGCTTGTTGGACGTGACTCATCCGCGCACCTTCGGGCCGTACATGAACGACGACCTGATCAATTCGAAAGTGCAGTTGGACCAGAAGTTCGACCGGGCTCGCGAGGTCATTGCGGAGGTCTTCGAGGACTTTGCCTCTCTGACAGGTCGGCAATACACGTGCGTGCAGCAGTACGGCGACGCTTCCGCGGAACGTTGCCTGGTGGCGCTGAATACTGCCGGTGAGGCGGCCAAGGATTCGGTCGACGAATTGTCGCGCCGGGACGAGCCAGTAAACCTGGTCGTGCCGATGGTCCTGCGGCCTTGGCCGGCGGAAGAAATCGCCGACGCGATCGGGGAGGCGAAGCGGATCGTTGTGGCCGAGCGCGCCAGCCAGTATGGCGCGGACAACTACCTGGCCAACGAAATCGGGGCGACGCTCCAGCGCCGCGGCAACGCTGCCACCATTATTCAGCGGACCTACGGCATCGGCGGGCTGAATTTTACCCACGACGACGCGATCGAGATGTACGAGCTGGCCCGCGCGTGGCCGAATGTCCCCGATGAAAATGAAAAGCGGGTGAAGTGGTACCACGGCGCCTGGCCGGGCGATCCCGACTACAACCCCCCGGCGACAATCGAGCCGATCCGAGCCGACCAGTGCAGTTTCAACGTCGGGCAGGACGGCAAGGTGAATCTGCGGCTGCTGTCACAGATGCCACCGCGCATCGAAAAGCACAGTGCGTGCCCCGGCTGCGGCATTTTCAGCAATCTGAACCTGTTCCTGCGCGGCATCGACGGCCACGTTGTGATGCTGTTCCACACCGGTTGCGGCATGGTCATCACGACGGGGTTTCCGCTGACCAGCTTCAAGGTTCCGTACTTCCACAATCTGTTCCACAACGGCACTTCGACGGCCACCGGTGTGGTTGAGATGATCCGTCGGTTCCAGAAGCGAGGTGACTTGTCCGAGGAGATCACCGTCATTCTGGTCACCGGCGACGGCGGCGACGACATCGGCATGGACCAGCTCATCGGAGCGGCCCTTCGGAACGACCCGTTCATCGTGTTCGAGTACGACAACAAGGGCTACATGAACACGGGGGCGCAGCTTTGCTATACCGGTTTTCGCGGGCAGAAAAACAGTAACGCCTTCGTCGGCCCACATCAGCAGGGCAAGCGCACGCATCACAAGGACATCGTCGAGATTCTTCGCGGCACCTTCGCGCCGTATATCGCCACGGTATCCGAATCGCACGCCGTGGACATGATTCGCAAGGCTCGAAAGGCGCAGGCGACAGTGCGGGCGGGCGGATTCGCGTTCGTGAAAACGCTTTCGGTGTGCCCGCTGAACTGGGGGATGGACGAGCACGTCGGACCGTCGTCGGTCGAAGCCATGGTGAATGCCTGCATGCATCCGCTCTACGAGATCGAACACGGCATCACGCACATCACGGTCGATCCCGAAAAGCAGGGCAAGAAAGTTCCAGTGACTGAGGCGTTTGCAAAGATGGGCGGCGCATATCGGCACCTGACAACTGCGGAGAACGCCCCGCTCGCGACCGAGGTGCAGGCCGAAGTGGATCGTCGCTGGGTCCGATTGAAAGCCCTTGCCGCGGACGGGCTGCTGTAACATCAGGCTCAATTGACAATCGCCGCGTCAAATCCCCGGAAGCGCAAGTCACTTCATGGGGCCCGCGCTGATTCCCCCGCGCCTGTTCTCACCCAGTCGAGCTCTGCGCCCCCGGTCGATTGAAGACGCGCTGCGAGCATGGCCGTGTGGTGCTGGATGTGCCGGATGTTGTGCAGTTGATGTTCGAACTTGGGCATCGTCCGATGCCAGGAAAACCCGCTTTCCGCGGCCTCCAGATCAAGAGCATCGACATCGGCATCGACCCGGCCATCGACCATCCGCCAGTAATCAAGCAACTCGGCCTTGGTGTACGGCTCGTCGATCACCTTTCCGCTGCCCGGCGGCCAGGGCAGGTCGTGGTAATCCTCGCGGTGCGATTCCCACGGCCGAAACAACTCTTCACTCTGTTGTAGATACAGGTGCGTGAAGTAGAGCGTGTGATACGCCACGCGCCAGAACGGAACCGTATGCGGTCCGCCATTCCATTGGGGATCGGGACACCGTTCAATGGCCTGCCGCAGCATGGCCAGCGCCGCGTGATACTGACCCTTCAAGGCCGCATGAACATCCATCGTGGTTTCACTCCCAAGGGCCAATCCTGAATCGGGCGCATGTCCCGAATCCGCATCTTGACCGTAGCCGGGCGTTGCGGCAATGCCGGTCTCAACCACCCGGCTAATGACGATGACTGAATCTCGGCACAATTCCCTCCATTGGGCTTGACGCTCTCGCGGATCGCCGTACCCTTCTAGCGAATTGGGCCCCACTCACACTTCGACGGATCGTGTGGCGGCTCATCGCACGCGGCGGAATCGGTCGCTGCCGCGAAGGAACGGAGTCGCATTCAGGAGCGAAATCATGCGAGTCGGCAATTCATTTCCAAGAGCAGGAATGTGGTCTGGAATCGCACTGGCATCAATCGCCTTTGTTTTTATTACCGGCTGTCCGATGCCGCCTATTGAGCCGCCGCCTGATACGATCAGCGAAGACATCACGCTCGCCGCGTTCCTACTGCCCGCCGGAGATGTCGTGATCGTCGAGAACAACGCGGTCATCACGGTGACGGGCCATACGACGATCAACGGCAGGATTGAATCGACCAACGGCCGCATCATGATCGTTGCCCACGGCGACGTAACCATCAACGGCACAATTCACTCCGGCGGCGATGGTCCAAGCGACGCCGACGCGGAGAATCCCCTTGGCGATCAGCCGGTCGGAATCTTCCTGATTGTGGGCAACGGGACCGTGACCATCGGCGAAGACGCCGAACTCTCCACGGCCGGCCCGATTGTGATTAGCGACGACGAAACGACGCTCGACTCGACGCCGGACGATTTGTTCGACGAAGTCGAGGACGTCAGCGGCGATGATCTGCCCACGCTGGTGCCGCTACCGCCCGACAACGAAGCGTTCGACGGCGACCCCGAGGATAACAAATCAAGAGAGCAGGTTCGTCAGCAAGGCGCGGCGGGTGGGCCGATCACGATTTCCGGCGTCTGGCCGCCTCCGGGCGCCCCGCCTGTTCCGGGCGACAAGCCAGTCATCATCTTTCGGTTCTTCGGATCGCGCACACTGAATCTCGATGGTTGGACCG
>JBGTDB010000323.1:0-4621 GCA_041748515.1 Phycisphaerae bacterium | reverse complement strand
ATGCCGATCTATGAATATGCCTGTCGCTCCTGCGAATCCAAATTCGAGGAATTGTCCCGCTCGATGGATGGGGCCGATAAGGTTGTATGTCCGTCCTGCGGCGGCCGGAGGGTGACACGGCGGCTCAGCGTGTTTTCGGCGCGGCAGGGACAGAAAGATGCCGCAGCCGCTGGCGCGGGGTTCTGCGGCCGGTGCGGCGATCCGGACGGACCGTGCGGCTCCTGAGGATTCTGAATTGACTGAACGAAGTCCTTCCCTGGCGGCGGCAAATGAAGCGGCCCTTATGCGCGCTCCGATCGCCGGGTTTCTTGCGTGGCTGGTTCCCGGACTTGGGCACATTTTCCTTGGTTATCGCGCCCGAGGCTTGATATTTCTGGTGACGATCACGGCGACTTTCTGGACCGGCGTGGCCATCGGGGGAGTCCGCGGCACTGTTGATCCAAGAGAGCGATCGCTCTGGTTTGTGGCGCAGCTTTGCACAGGGGCCAATACCCTTGCCGCCTATGGCTTTAACCGGGCGATTACGCCGGCACCCGATCCGGTGGACCCGTCCCAGGCCCGCTTTGTTCCACCTCATTGGATGGCAGCCGAAGTCGGGGTTCACTACACAGGCGTGGCCGGGCTGCTGAACATGTTGGTCATCCTTAACGCACTGACCTTGGCCGAGTTTCGCTCACGCGGCGGATCATCCGCGCGTCCTCCACCGAAAGGCGCTCAATGAGCCTGTTGCTTGGGCTTTTCACCACCGGCATTGCCCTGACCGGTCCAGTTCGGCTGGCGCTCATGCTGCCGCTGTGTCTGGCGATTGCCGTTGTCTACAAGACGACGCGCTGTGAAGACTTGCGCCAGGTGCCGATGGCGGCGCTGGGGCTGTGGATTACGATCGTGATCGGCATGTGCGCCGTCGGGCTGGGGCTATGGTTGTTGTTCATGTTGATGATCTAGCAGCCTGTGGTGAGATGTGCGGCGCGGGCGTCTTGCCCGTGCTCTCACCGCCGGGACGGCGGTGCCGCACGGAATCCGGAGACTACCGCCACGGGCAGCTGGGCGATGCAAGCGTACGGCGGTTGGACTGCCGCGTGGTTCCGCGTGTCGATCCTTTCTTCTCTCGAATCCAGAGCTTTTTGGCGTGCGGAGCGGTGGCTCCATGACTGATCGCGCGGCCGACGATCAGCAAACCATCGCGGCCGATGAAGGCGGACAAATCCGGACCGTGCCGGGTGACGCCGCCGATCACGTCACCGAAGCGAGGCGGCGGGCTCGGCAGGTTTTCGGCGGCGAGGCCCAAATCGGGTCGGTGGATGATTGGCGACGGGCTCTGGTCAGCGCCCGCGATACGTTGATTCTAATCTGGCTTGCGTGGGTGACGCTGCACGGCCTGGGCGATCCTCCCTCTGCCGGGTATGCATTGGTCGCACTGACCTTCGCCACATCGCTGCTTCTGGGTATTTCGCTCGGCCGATCGACTTATTCGCAGGTTCAATACTATTCGGCCGAGCTGAATCGCGAGCGGGCCGAGATTCGCAACAACTTCGAACACGAGCGCGAAGAATTAAGGGCGCTCTACGCCGCGAAGGGATTTCGCGAGCCGCTGCTGTCGCAAATCGTGGACACGCTTTCCGCTGATGAGGACCGGCTTCTGAAAGTGATGATGGAGGAGGAGCTTGGCCTGTCAATGTATCACGTGAATCACCCGGTTGTTGTCGGTCTATGGAATTTCGGGGCCGCACTTGCGGCCGGTCTCGTTCTGGCCCTGCCCGCTGCGCTTGTGGGCACGGAATTTGCCCACGTCTGGATTCCCGCGGCGGGCACCGCGTCGATGGCGATTCTGGCCGTCATCTCGGCACGTGCGACCCGCCGTAGTACGATGGAGTTCTTTGCCGTCGGCATGGTGATGGCGATCGTGACGGGCGGCGCGGCCTACTTTCTGGCGGAGTGGCTCTCAGGATTCGTCGTAGCGGCGACCCAATAATCGGCCCCACGAGGCCGCGGCAAGACTTAAAGCACCGGCGTCTCGCCCGTGCTTTCACCGCCGAGACGGTGGTGTCAAACGGCTTTCGGAGACTTCTGCCCCGGGCTGCTATGCCTCGATACCTTCGCAAGGTTCTTCGATGACGACGCCTCGACCAGTTTCAACTCCCCCCGGCGCAGCCGGACAAGACCGGGCAACGCCCGGCGGCGACGCTGGTTTCTGGCAGACTCTGCCGTCACGCGGCGCCCTCAACCCCATCCTGTCCGACGAACCGATCATCGACACCGATGATCAAAGCGCGGCCGTCTTTTACACACCCAGCGCCCAGCGCCTGGCGGCTAACATAGAAGTGATCATTGCGATCGTCGCCGGCGTGTTTCTGGCCACCGCGTGGACGCTTTCGAAACTCGGCGGCCCGGAGCCCCTGGTCCGGTTGTTTACCCTTTTTGCGTTCGCGGTGGCCGGGCTTCCAGCCCTGGAAGCCGTTTGGGAGAAGATTCAGAAATTTCGGATCGACATCGATTTGCTGATGCTGCTTGGTGCGGGGCTGGCCGCATACATCGGCAGCCCTTTCGAGGGCGCGTTGCTGTTGTTCCTGTTTGCGCTTTCCGGAGGACTGGAGAGCTTTGCCCTTCGCCGAACGCAGCGGGCAATCGTCGCCCTGCGTCATCTTGCCCCGAAAGAAGCGCTGGTGCTGGATGGCGATCGGGCCGTACGTACGCCGCTGCGCCAGGTGCTGGTGGGGGCCGCCATTCTTGTGCGACCGGGCGACAAGATTCCGCTGGACGGCGAGATCGTCGCCGGAAGCTCGTCGATCAACGAGGCGGCGATTACCGGCGAGTCCGTTCCCGTCGATCGAGCCGTGGGCGACACGGTCCTGGCCGGAACGCAGAATCTCAACGGTCGGTTGGAAGTTCGCGTTACCAAACACGCCGCCGATACCACCCTGGCCCGAATTGTCGATCTGGTCACCAAGGCCCGGCATAACCCGGCCAAGACGCAGCGGCTCGTGGATCGCATTGGACCCCCGTACTCGATCACCGTCATTGTCGTTTCGATTGCGGTGGGGTTTTTTGGATGGCTGGTTGGCGTCGAGGGTTCGGAAGCGGTGCGCCGGGCGATTGCAGTGCTCATCGCGGCCAGCCCTTGCGCGTTGATCATCGCCACGCCCGTTGCCTACCTCGCAGCCATTGCGGCCGCGGCGCGGAATGGCGTGCTGATCAAGGGCGGAGCCCATCTAGAGGCGGTGGCCCAGGCGGTGGCCGTCGTATTCGACAAGACAGGCACGCTGACCTCCGGACAAATCCGCCTGACGGACGTGGACTCGCCCGCGGGCCTCGATGAGACAGAAACGCTCCGCCTGGCCGGGGCGATCGAGGCCCCCAGCAGCCACCCACTGGCCGGCGCCGTTAACCGAGCCGTTGAGTCTCGGGGGTTGGCTATTCCCGAGGTTCAAGATTATGAAAACCTTCCCGGCGAAGGGGCCAGGGCGCGAATCAATGGCCAGAACGTCTGGCTTGGACGACCCGAGCAGGCCGGGAAATATGGCGCCAGTTCAGGGGAAGGCGACGTGGCCGGGCGCACGCAGCGGATGCGCAGTGAGGGGAAAACCGTTTCGGCCGTGGTCGCCAATGGAAGCGTGGCCTTGCTTGGTTTTCAAGACACGGTGCGCGACGACACGCGAGAGTGCCTTACCCGGTTGCGCGAGCAAGGCATTCGCCATCTCGAGATGTTGACCGGCGATCACGAGCAGGTCGCCCGCAAAATATCAGCCGATCTCGGCTTGGACGCTTTTCAGGCGGAGCTGTCTCCGGAAGACAAGCTCACGGCGGTTGAGCAGCTTCGAAAATCGCTGGGGCGGGTGGTCCTGGTCGGCGACGGGATCAACGACGCTCCGGCCCTGACCCAGGCCGACGTGGGCATCGCCATGGGCGGCACCGGGGCCGACGTGGCCATGGAGGCGGCCGATATCGTCCTGATGAAAAACCGCATCAGCGCCGTCGCCTGGCTCCATCGCCACGCCTTGCGTACCACGCGCATAGTTCGGCAGAACGTCGCCTTCGCCCTTGTTGTGATTGTCGTGCTCAGCTTCTTCGCGGCCGTCGGCCGAATTCCGTTGCCCCTGGCGGTCGTCGGGCACGAGGGCAGCACGGTGCTGGTGGCGCTGAACGCTCTGCGGTTGCTGCGCAGGATTTAGCAAGAGGGGCAGAGATTTTCTTTGCTTAATTGGAAAGGCAAAGATCCTCTTTGCTTAACCGAAGCGGCAATGGTTCCCTTTGCCGGGCACTGTAGTTTCTGACTTGAGCGAGGACTGCCCCATCGAGATTCGCACGTCCGGCAACGATCGATCGGCCGCAAACATCGCATCCGCGCCGCCGCGCGCGTGGCGTGTTCTTGAGGTCGTCGGACTCGCCATTGCAATTCTGGTCTTAATCGTCTTCCGCTTTCACGCATTCGATCTGCCGCTTGAAACCGACGAGTGCAACTATGCCTATATCGCCGCTCGACTGCTTGAGGGCGGGCGGCTTTATATTGACGTCTGGGATCATCAACCACCCGGCGTGTTCGTTCTGTTCGCCGGGGTGATCGCACTTTTTGGCGACGGGCCGATGGTTTTTCGCTCGACTGCGGCGGCCTTCTCGCTGGCGT
>JBGTDB010000322.1:0-8746 GCA_041748515.1 Phycisphaerae bacterium | reverse complement strand
ATCTTGGAGCCATCGCCGATGGTCGTCTTGCCCCGGGCGATGCGCGGGATCATGGAGAAAACGTCCTTGGTCAGGACGGCCGCCTTGGTCAGCCGGGTCAACGGCGGGGGGAAGATTCCACGCACCGTTCGACTTCCACCGTTAATCGCAAGCTTCTTGCTCGAAAGCTCCGGCTTCATCGTCAGGGCCGTCGGCTCGCGCTGCGGTTCCTTGCAAACTTTAGCCGTCTGCGTCCGTTCGATCGTGGAAGTCTGGGTTTGCGTTTGCGATTGCATGGGGACTCTCTTTTGTTCGAGGCGCGATTGCTCTCATTGAGCGCCGGCGTCCGCCTGCGCGAAGGCTCGCTGTTCGCTATCTACACCAGCGGCCGACTTGGCGCCGGGACGATCCGGTCCGTTGTACAGGCCGCACCGTTGATCAATCGGCCAAGTAACGACTCTCTTCGTGCGCGCCGATTCATACAAAGCGGTGGCCAAGGCCAGCGAGCGGCGGGCCTCGGGCATCGGCACGGGGCCGGGTCGGCCGTCGCGTGCGGCCTCGAGAAATTCCTTAACAAACGGCGTATGACCCCAGAAAAGCGACGGAGCGAACGGCTTGTTTTTCGTCTTGGCCGCGATCTTGCGAAACGAAAGTGCGAGCTTGTTCGGCTTTTTCGGCTCGGGCACGGCCCGCAGGCCTTCAGCCAATACCGCTTTTCTGGCCGCCGATCCGGCCGCGTCTATGCGAAGATCGAAATTCTGGGAGTCGGGATCGCCCGCGATGCGCAGCCCGGCGTTTTCGCCGGTGACCTCGATGGCGCACTCTTTCTTCTTCGCGCAGGTGGTACACTCAATGGTGGCCATCGCGCCCGATTCGAAACGCACCCAGCCGGTCAGGGTGTCTTCGCACTCGATCGGGTGGACGAAAGTGTCCATCGTCGCAGAGGCCTCCACCGGCTCGCCGAGAAACGAAATCAAAGCGTCGAGCTGATGAATCGCCTGGTTGATGAGCACGCCGCCGCCGTCGGTTTTCCACGAACCGGCCCCAGGCCGCGAGGTGTAGTACGACGGGCTTTTACGTACCCGCACGGCCAGCTTGGTCATTAGCGGACGGCCGATCCGGCCTTCAGTGATCAGCCAGCGCATCCGTCGGTGCGTCGTCTCTGATCGAAGCTGAAACACGCACGACGAGGCCAGCTCGGGATGTTCGGCCGCGGCCGCGATCATGGCATCCGCATCGGACAACGTAGTGGCAATGGGTTTCTCACAAAGTACGTGCTTGCCGGCCGCAAGGGCGTCGATCAGCATCTTCGCATGCAGCCCGGCCGGCGCGCAGATGTCCACGACGTGGATGTCCGACCGATCCAGCAGGGCACGATAGTCTGTGACCGCGTCTGCGAAGCCGTACCGGGCCTTCGCATCCTCGGCCCGCTTGCCGTCCAAGTCGGCCACGGCCACCAGCCGGGCGAGGTGCGGCAGCGATTGATAGGCGATGACGTGACGCTTCACGATCGCCCCCGCGCCGATAATTCCGATGCCAAAAGGGCTTGTTTGGGACATTTGCTTCCTTATACGGTCGCATGAAGGTTGGCGGATGATCGCTTACCCAGCCAGTTGCAATCGTCCGGCCATGGCCCTTGGTGGGCCCGGATCGTGCTTACGACCGGACAAAGTACCACCCCTGGCGAAACAAGCCAAGTCGGCAGGTCTGTAGCAACTCGAGCCGCCAGCGATCCGATCTTCGACAGATTGGCCATATGAATCAGAGTTGTCGAACCCTGGATTGGAGCGTAGAATACGGCCTAAAGGGCGAGCCTATGACGATCACATTCGACATCCCTGAAATCGTGGAGGCGACGTTACGCGAGGCACTGGGCCCCGACCTTGGCGCGGCGGCATTCGAGGCGATGCTGGTCGAGGGATATCGAGCCGGTAAGCTGAGCACGGGAGATATCGCCCTTGCTCTCGGGTATGGCTCCCGCCTTCAAGCTGAACAGTGGCTGGCCCAACGCGGCGCCGCATTGAATTATTCACTCGCCGACCTTGACGCGGACCGCTCAACACTTGACCGCATCCTCGGGCCGGTTGCTCGATAAATGCTCGTTGTTTCCGACGCCAGCCCGCTTAATGTACTGGTCAGGATCGGCTTGGCCGACCTGCTTCCCCGTCTTTTTGACATGGTCGTCATCCCGCAAGCAGTTGCGGACGAGCTAACGCACGCCGCAACACCCCAGCTTGTGAGGCAGTGGCTTGCCAGCCGACCGGCTTGGCTTACGGTTCGGACACTGGCGAATCCAATTGAACTGGCTGTTTTGCGGCATCGCGGTGAACGCGAAGCGATACAACTCGTTCAGGAACTCAGGGCCGACCTCTTGTTGGTGGACGAACTCCGCCCGCGCCGAATTGCAACGTCCTTGGGAATTGCGGTTATCGGCACGCTTGGCATTTTAGAACGTGCAGCGGCCGAGGAGTTGATCGAACTGAACGCGTCGCTACAGAAACTCAGGCAGACAGACTTCTATGTAAGCGAGCGGCTATTGGCCGAGATACTGAAACGACACGGCGAACGGAGTCAGACGTGACAATTTGCCCCTCTCACGTAGGACCGCGGATCATTTCGCCTGTGGAGTTCGGAATAGTAGCATTGGGCGGACTGATTTTCGCGAAATGAGAACCACGGTGAGTCTTGTGAATCGACCGGATTGGCCGACGACCGGCCCGCAGCGGCCGCTTCCGCCGCACGCGCAGCGCGCGCTGGTGATCGGTCTGGATGGGGCCACGTTCAGCGTTTTGCGACCGATGATGGCCGAGGGGCGGCTGCCGCGTCTGAAGGACGCGATGGACCGGGGAGCCTCGGGCACGCTCTATTCGACCATCCCGCCGATCACTCCGGCCGCGTGGACCACGTTTCTGACCGGCAAGCAGCCCGGCCGTCACCGCATTCTCGACTTCGAAAGCTACGACGTCACCACCGGCCACATCAAGCTCAACAGCTCGCAGCGGGTGGGGCACGTCCGCAACCTCTGGCAGATCCTCAGCGGCAAGGGTTTCAAGGTCGGCAGCGTCAACGTGCCCATGACCTATCCGCCGGTGCCGGTCAACGGGTTTGTGGTCACCGGTTTCGAAACGCCCGGCCCGGAGTCGCAGTTCGCCTATCCGCCGGAGCTTCGCCCGCAAATACTTCAGCGCTGGCCCGACCCGACGCTTCGCAGCAAATGGAAAGGCGGGCTTCGCGGCGGCGACGCGGTCTTCGCCGAAAACCTCGCCTACGTGGTCAACAGTTTCCGCCAGGGCGTGGACATGACCGTTTCACTGGGCGACCGCTTCGGCTGGGACGCCCTGATGGTCGTGTTCAAGCTGGTGGACAACTTACAGCACAAGACGTGGAAGTATCTCGACAAGCGATTCCTCGATCGCGACCCCCGCCGCACCGAGCTGACCAAACAGTGCTTCGACAAAATGGACGACGCCGTCGGCGAGCTTATGGACTACGCCGCCGCCCACGACGCCGCAGTGATGATCGTCTCCGATCACGGCCACGGCAGTCAGGACGGCAAGTGCTTTCCCAATCGCCTGCTCGAAAAATGGGGCTATCTGAAACTCCGCGGCCCCTTGGCCCGGGCCGTCGGGCGGACACGCGTCATCCTCGACCGGATGCGACACAAGGGGAAGCGGTCCATCCCCGTACACGACATCGAGCGACACGTGCCGGTGGTGTTTTCCGGCACCAGGGCCTGCGTCATTCATGCGGGCAACGCGGGCTTTTTGTATCTCAATCTGAAAGGGCGGCAACCGACCGGCATCGTCGAGCCGGCCGACTACGAGCGCCTTCGCGACGAGTTGATCGAGCGCTTTCGCGGTGAAGACTGCCGGGTCCGCGCGCCCTGGGGCGAAACCATCGAGCTGTTCCCGGAAATCTACAAGCCCGAAGCGTTGTACAACGTTTCGCGGGACGACGAGCCGTGGCTACCCGACTTACTCTTGATCCAGCACGAGACGCTGGCGGTCGTTCGGCGGCTCTACGGCCGCAAGATCGTCGATTGGGAATCTTATCGCGACCTGGAGGGCACGCACCGCAAGGAGGGCATTTTCTTTGCCGCCGGGCCGGGCGTTCGACACAATCCCGGCGTAACGGCCACGTTGGCCGACTGCGCCCCGACGCTACTGGCCCTGCTCGGCCAGCGCATCCCCGATGACATGGAAGGCCGCGTAATTGAAGAGATGTTCGAACGGCCGCCGGTCATCGAGCACGAATCATCCGGTACTTCGCCGCGTCAAGTCCCCGTCGGTACGACGGTTGCCGCATCAGACGAAGTCTATTCCGAAGCCGATATCAAGGCCGTCACCGACCGCCTGGCGGATCTGGGGTATCTTGAATAGCAGAGTGATTACCGACTTACTGGCTCCGAATTGCTAGCCGACGGACTTGAGGCTGCATTTGAAGCAAGTAAGATTCGGTCTTACCCTAAAAGGAGAGCAAACCATGCCCCAAACCGAACCCGGACTCTGGGTATCAAACCCTCAGGCGTATCAGGACAAGCTGCTCAACCTGCTCGGGGATCGCGATCCGATCGAGGTGATGGGCGAGACGCCGGGCGTGTTCGCGCGGATCGCTGCCGAGCACACGCCGCAGCAGATGCGCACGCGGCCGTTCGCGGGCAAATGGACGCCCAACGAGATCATCGGCCACATGGTCGATACCGAGTGGGTGTATGGCTATCGCATTCGCCTGATTCTCTGCGAAGACAACCCGACTATTCTCGGCATGGATCAGGACTTGTGGGTTTCGGGCCTGCGGCACAACGAGCGCGACCCGGCGGAACTGGTCGAGATGTTCCGGGCCATGCGGAGCTACAACCTACAGGTCTGGAAAATGATGGGCCCTCGGGAGCTTGAGCGCACCGGAAGCCACAACGAGCGCGGCCGCGAATCGCTGGGCCTGATGATCCGCATGGAGGCCGGGCACGACCTGTCCCACATCGACCAGATCACCCGCTACCTTGCGGCCGTACATTCCATGTGAGCAATGAACGCTAAAACGCACCAAAGGAAACACCCGACTGTTATGTGGATACTATGGGTCGCTCTCGCAATTCTTGCTTTGTATTTGCTGTGCAACGCCGCTCTGTATGCGATGACTCGTTCTGCGGCGGCGAAGTGGGAAAAGGAGGCGGCCGATTTGCGAGCGACAGGCGAACCGCTGAACTTCGCGGAATTCTTCGCATCTCAGAATCAAACCATCGACGAGATCTCAGACTTACGAAAAGCGGTTGATGTGATGGGCGCGGATGATTCTCCCAATGAAGTCCCCGGAGTTCTCTGCTTCGATCACGACTGCGGGGCTAGTTTTTTTGATGGAATAGACCGGGCCTGCGTTGAATCGACGCGGCGACATATTGAAACGCGGCATCGCGCACTCGTAATTCTTCGGTCCGCCGACACCTTGTCCGGACCGCTGGAATTGAATTATGACGGGTTCCTTTTTGACGACGCGCCGGAAGTATTACATTTCTATTCTTCGCTTCGAGCACTCATCAAGCTCATACATGCCCGCGCGTTGTTGGACATTCTTGATGGAAAGGGCGTTCAGGCTGCTGATTGGATCAGCGTTCAGTTGCGAATCGCCGACACCATCTATTACGAACCAACGTTGTTCTCCGCCTTGCTCGCAGGGTTCGCAGATGCAGCGGCCTTGGGGATGCTGGAGACGCTGCTGAATTCGATGCAACTGTCGGAAGCGGACCTCAAGGGCATGCAGCGGCAATTCCTGAATGCTGCGGCAGGTCGTCAGGTTCTTCCAAGTTTGCGCGGAGAGCGAGTTGCATTTATTGGTTTTACAGATCGGGAACGTGCGCAGCGGCTTGAAGAAATCGCAATAGAAGTTGGCTGCGCGGATCTTGCACTTCGGGCACCACGGTCGAGAATGTTTCCTTGGATGGCTGATTGGTTTCTACTTGCAAATCGCTGCACAATTGTGGCCAGTCTCAACCGCATAATACGGAGTGGACCAGAGTTGGGTGCGCTGCTCGAAGCAGCGGCGGCGGAAACGGCGAGTCTGACTTCGGGTCGCCATCCTGCAAAATTATACGCTCGAATGGTGATTCCAAGCGTCGAGAGCAGCATCGGTCTACACGCTCGCCTAATCGGTTCGATGCGAGCGGCCGTGGTGGCCATTGCGGCGGAGCGTTTTCGCATTGACCGCGGCCGGTTTCCGGAAGCCGCGGCCGAGCTTGTGCCGAACTACCTTGATGAGCTTCCGGCCGATCCGTTCGACGGTCAGCCCATCCGCTTCATTCACATTGAGGATGGGATTGTGGCCTATACGATCGGCGATGATCGGATCGACGACGGCGGGGCCGTGCAGTCCCGCACCGAGGGAAGAGCCCGCGACTTCGGCGTTCGACTGGTCAATCCCGAACTGCGCGGCATCAGGCTTGTCGCTGGGGAAAGTGACGACGATAGCGATAAGGAGTATCCCACCGGATAGCCCGGCTTGTCTTCAAGGCGATATAAGAGGTCTCACGCAGAGGCGCTGAGCACGCAGAGGAGATTGATTCAGATCGTCGGCCGCGCGTTTACAGAAGCTCGCCCGGACCAGGTGCTTGGAACGGCCGCGTTCGATTTACCCGCCGGCGCCGCTTGATCCACCTTCCGATCCGGACTGAGCGTCGGATGGAATATCCGGAACTGGCACGTCACCGCCGTCGGGTGGAAGCTCGGGCAGCGGCTGCGGCTTGAACGCGTCGTCGTCATTGCCGTACATCAGTTCGGCATCCACCTGCGAAACGTCCTGAAGATCCGCCACGCGAAGTCCCTTGTTGGTCACCGCGTAGACCTTGTCGCCGATGAACACGCCGCGGCTGAAGGACGGATAGAAGAACCCGGCGGTATCGAATCGCGTACTGATTCGACCCAGCTCGAGCAGGCCGTCCTCGGGCGTGGCGCGAAAAACCACAACGCCTTCAAAACCTTCGGGGGCAAACAGATCGGCGCTGCCCGGATCGGAATCGACGACATCATCGATGTCATCGTCCGGTGGAGGTGCGTCGGCGTCGCCGCTGTTTCCGTCCGTCCCGCCGCCGTTGGAAACCACCGCATCGCCATCAAACAATCCGGGGCGGTCCTCGATGAAGAACCCGCCGTAAACCGAAATGGGCAACGCGACAACATCTTCGTCCGCGAAATATGTAAAAGCCTTGGGGTTCCAGAGGGCCTCTGAATACGAGCCCTGATTGTCGCCGCCGAGCACGACGTTGTCGCGTAAAACCGGGTTGGCGAAATCGCTCACGTCGAAGATCGAGAGCTGCACGCCCCACACGCCGAATTCGCCCGGCGGCGGCACATACTGCCCGACGGCCAGCAGGTGGTCTTCGCCCATCGGCGTCAGAAAAGTGGAAAAACCGGGCACTTTCAGTTCGCCGATGACCTGTGGATCGGCCGGGTCGGAAAGGTCGAGCGTAAAGAGGGGGTCGATCTGGAGGAATGTTACCAGGTAGCCGCGATTTCCGGCGAATCGCGCCGACTGAATGGTTTCGCCCGGGGCGATGTCCTCAGCGCGTCCGACGATCGAAAGCTCGTTTTCATTATGCGACAGCACGTACACGCCGTTGACCGGCTCGGCTCGATTGAATCCGTCGAGTCCGAAGAAAAACGTCGGATCGATGGTCGAAGCCACGCGAAGATGGCCCTGGTGCTCGCTCATCGAGTACTGATTGAGGATGCGGCCGGGAACGCTGCCGCTGGCAACCGGCGTCGCGCTCGCCCCGTCATAGGCCAGCTTGTAGATGTCCGTCGTGGTCCGTTCCTGGCCCCCGAAGTTGTAGTTGGTATCGGTCAAATAGAGGGCAGTGCGCGACGAGTAGATCAGTCCCGGCTCGGCCACGATGCCCACCGAAGAGAATTCGGCTTCGGGGCTTTCCGTATCCAGGCTCACCACGGTGACCACGCCAAATCCGTCGGGATCGATCGGATGATAGAGGTTTTCCCAGGTGACCAGATTGCCGCCGGAGACGCGACCGCCCGGCAGCACCCGCTCAAAACTGGGCAGAAGCGTGTCAACGTCCACTTGTTCGACGGCGAGTTCGGGCCGGCCGAGCATGGGCATCACGTCATAGTAGTAGTTTTGGTAGTTGGCCAGCACCATGTGCAGGACGCCGTCGATCATTCGGCTGGACGTCGGCGTGCCATCAAATCGAACCACCGCGCCGACCGAGGGGGCGGCTGGATCGGCAACGTTGACGATCGTGACCACTGTGTACGGCCGAACGTATTCGTAGTCGCCGCCGCCGAAGGGGGGTGCGATGTCGATATCAATGCCCATGTCGTCCGCGGCCGGTGGATTGACCCCGCCGAGGCTGTCGTCGGAGGGTTCGATGCTCTGTCCGGCATCCTCTCGAAAACTGACCGCGACGCCGTCGTCCGCGAAACCGCCCCCGCCCAGGTAGAAGAACGTTCCACCGCCGGTGGTAATGACAACGGCCGTGCCGTCGCGCAGATAGATGTCCTGCCCGTAACCTTCGATTTCGGTCTCACTGAGCACCGCGAGTTCATCAATCGGAGACGCCTGCACGATTCGTAGCGTGCTCGTTGCGTCATAACGCGAGTCCAGCATGTAAAAATGCGCGCCGTCCGTCTTGATGACGTCGGACTCATCGACGCCGGCTTCCTGAATGGTGGTACCGGAGAATCCCGCGTCGTCAGAAACCGCCTGCGGAGGCGCTTCGCCACCGGTGGCGAAATCGCCGTCCCCGCTGGGCGCACCGGGCGCC
>JBGTDB010000321.1:0-3369 GCA_041748515.1 Phycisphaerae bacterium | reverse complement strand
GCGAGTTTGGAGAGCCGGAATCCGGCGCGTGGCTGGATAACATTGAGCCGGCGACGGGAGAGGTCTATTCGCAAGTCGCGGACAGCGACGAGCGCGACGTTGAGCGTGCCGTGGCCGCGGCCGAGGCGGCGTTTCCGAAGTGGTCGCGCACGCCGGTCGCCGAGCGTTCGCGGTTTCTTTTGCGCATCGCCGATCTGATCGAAGCCAATCTCGAACGGCTGGCCCGGGCGGAGTCGGTGGACAACGGCAAGCCGATCAAGCTGGCCCGATCGCTGGACATTCCCCGGGCCGCGGCGAATTTTCGATTCTTCGGCACGGCCATCCTGCACTTTCGCTCCGAGGCCCATGCCACCGACGACATTGCGATCAACTACACGCTGCGAAAGCCGCGGGGCGTGTGCGGGTTGATATCGCCGTGGAACCTGCCCTTGTACCTGCTTTCCTGGAAGGTGGCTCCGGCGCTTTGCTGCGGCAATACGGCCGTGGCCAAACCGTCCGAGATTACGCCGATGACCGCCCACTTGCTGTGCGAGCTTTGCGCTGAGTCCGGGCTGCCGCCGGGCGTGCTGAACGTCATCCAAGGATTGGGCGCCAGGGCGGGGGCCGCGATCGTTTCGCATCCCAAGACCACAACGATTTCCTTTACCGGCGGGACCGTGACGGGTGCGGGTATCGCTCGCACGGCCGGCCCCATGTTCAAGAAGGTAGCGTTGGAGCTAGGAGGCAAAAACCCGAACATCATCTTCGCCGACGCCGACCTCGACGAAGTCGTTCGGGAGAGCCTGCGGTCGTCGTTTTCCAATCAGGGACAGGTGTGCCTGTCGGGCTCGCGCATCTTTGTTGAGCGGCCGGCTTACGATCAATTCGTTGCGGCGTTTGTTGCAGCGACGCAAAGGCTTCGCGTCGGCGATCCGCTGGAAGAATCGACGGATCAGGGAGCGGTGGTCTCCAGCGACCATCACGAAAAGATTCTTTCGTATCTTCGGCTTGCCCGTGACGAGGGCGGAGAAATTCTTTGCGGCGGCGGCGTACCGGCTGATCTGCCTGAGCGGTGTGGCGGCGGCTATTTTGTTGAGCCGACAGTGATTACCGGATTGGACACATCCTGCCGCGTGAATCAGGAAGAGGTCTTCGGGCCGGTTGTGACGATTCTTCCCTTCGATCACGAGGATGAGGTTGTGGGGTTCGCCAATTCGACACGGTACGGGCTGTCGGCGTCGCTCTGGACGCGGGACATCCGCCGGGCGCACCGCGTGGCCGATCGACTCGAGACCGGGACGGTTTGGGTGAATTGCTGGCTGATCCGCGACCTGCGCGTGCCGTTCGGCGGCATGAAACAAAGCGGCGTCGGCCGCGAAGGCGGTGACGAGGCATTGCGGTTTTTCACTGAGCCGAAAAACGTATGTATCCGTATCTAAGCGGGGCGATTTCCTGAAGATAGGACAGAATCTCACGCAGAGATGCGGAGATCGCCGAGTAGGAATCCTGCGGTGGTTTGAGTTCGAGGGAACGAGTCAAAGAATCGGACAAGGATTGCAATGATAAGGCCAGGCAAATCTTCCGCGGGCTCTGCGTCTCCGCGTGAGCTTCTTTGGACTCGGTGTGCCTGATTCGGTCAGCAAAGGAGGCGGAATGTCTCAAGTCATTCGAAGTGAAAGGGCGCCGGAGCCGGTGGGGCCGTATCCGCACGCGCGGTGGGTGGGGAACCTGCTTTTTGTTTCCGGGCTGGGGCCGCGGACGCGCGGCAGCAACGAGATTCCCGGCGTAACCCGCGGGGCGGACGGCAAGGTGGCCTCGTACGACATCGAGGCCCAGTGCCGATCGGTCTTCGCCAACGTGCGCACCGTGATCGAGGACGCGGGGGCGACCTGGAACGACATCGTGGACGTGACCGTGTTCCTCACCAACATGGACGACTTCGCCGCTTACAACCGCGTCTATGCCGAACACTTTGCCGGCGAGGGCAAGCCCAACCCGACCCGCACGACCGTCGAGGTCACCCGCCTGCCGACGGACATCGCGATTGAATTAAAGGTTATTGCGGCTGTGGAGTCGAGATGAACGCACAGGACGAGGCCCCTGATCCGATTCTCGACGAAGAAACGGACAACAGAACCACGTCATCTTTCGCGCACACGGTCCAGCGGGTCTCCAGGCTTCGAAGCGCCAGCCGCCTGATTTTCTGGTCCCTCCTTATTCCACCCTTCGCTGCATCCGCCTTTGGCTTTTTTTTCGTACTGATCTGGAGACCGCCCTCGCTTCCAACCTATATGTTTTTGATTTCGGATGCAGGCCTTCTCCTGGTGTGGATCGGCGTTATGTGGGTATTCAGTGCACTTCGCGAAGATGACGAACGCACGCGACTTCTGGCATCCATTCTGATTGTCGCCACGGGCGCTGCCTTTATTGGAAACCTCCTGGATTCGATTGGGGCTTTGACTCAGCCGGATTATCCCGCTGCGGGCTGGGCCGTGAGTTCGATGCGCCTTGCGGGAGTTGCAGGCGTCGTTCTGGGGTGCCAACTTTATAAGCGATTGAGTCTTGGCTTCAGATCGGATCGACTGGCGGAATGGTTCGGGCTGGTTGGCTGGTTGTATCTGGCGGCCTCTGTTTGGTTGTGGGCGGGAAACTGGGCGATCCAGCGGCAAACCTCCCAGTCGATTGTGTGGGCCATTGCAATCGTCGGATCCCTGCCAAGAATTGCTGTTTCCATATATGGATTGGTCATTCTTTTTCGGTTCTATCGCATGACGGGCTGGGTTCTGAACGGACGATGCGCGAAGTGCGCATACCCATTGCGAGGCTTGCCGTCATCGCGATGCCCGGAGTGCGGCACCATCATCCTTCTGCCTACAGCCGATGCCTTATCGCCCACAGGTCGGGAAACACCGGCTTGAAGAGTGATCGCTTGAGAAACTCGACCCCGGGCGATCCGCCGGTGCCGTGCTTGGCCCCGATCGTTCGCTCGACCAGCTTGATGTGTCGATAACGCCATTCCTGGAAACCCTCGTCAAAGTCGGTCATCGACTCGAACAGAATCGCCGCGTCGGGGCGGGTCGTGTAGAGGCGGAACACGCCGTCGTGAATGTCCGGCTGCGGCTCGGCCGGGAGGCGGACGTCGCGCCCGCGCAGTGCAGCCGGAATGGCCACGTCGTTTTGCTCCAGAAAATCGTAGAAATGATCGACGACGCTGCGCTCATTGAGGCGGCGCTCAAGCTGACCAAGGGACGCCTCGTCGCCGGTCTGATACTTGAGCAGTTCCGGCCGCTTGTAGCCGAGGACGAATTCCAGTTCGCGGAACTGGGCCGACTGAAACCCCGAGGCCGTCTCCAGCCGGTCGCGAAAACTGGTGAACGACATCGGCGTCAT
>JBGTDB010000320.1:0-3979 GCA_041748515.1 Phycisphaerae bacterium | reverse complement strand
GAAGAGACTGCTTCAAGACGACGAGAAGCTCGCCGCCCAAGCCTGCGGCCGACCGGACGCGTTCAACCAATCAGAGGTCGAGCTCCTGGCCAAGCTGTACGATGCCGAAGTCGCCTATCAGGACGAGGTATTCGGCGGGCTGATGGATCTTCTGGACAGGAATCAGCTCTTGGCGAACACCTTGGTCGTGGTCACCAGCGATCATGGTGAGCTATTCGGCGAATGGGGCCTGGTTAACCACACGGCGAGTGCGCACTTCCAACTGTTGCATGTTCCGTTACTAGTCCGGCCGGCGGGCGGCACGGCCATGCGGCGGGTTTCGGCCCCGGTCCAGCCGGTTGACCTGTTCGTTACGTTGCTTGCCCAGGCCGGTGCGGAAATACCCTCCGCGGTGACTCTGGCCTATCCGTTGCCGCTGGACGCAGACGGTGAATCGCAGCGGTCGTTCTGCGTATCGCAGACATACGGCGCCTCAATCGCCGCGCTTTCCAGCACGCAGAATCGCAAAATGCAGGCGGACGTCTCCAAATGGATGCGGTGGATTGAAACGGTCTATTCAGACGGCTTTCTGCTGGAGGTTGATTCGCAGGGCGGCCGCGGACTTTACGACGTAACGAACGACCCAGGGATGGCGATCAATCTCTCGGAAGCGAGAACGGACTTGGTCGAGTCGATGCTCACAGGGATTGAGCAATGGCGCTGCAAAGGCCTCGCCGACGGCAAGGGGAATCCGGAGTCGGCCAGACATGCGACAATCCTGGCCCCGTAGTCCTTCGGTGGCGGGCAACTTCCCTGATTCCGCGTTCCGGCGACCGGAATGGCAGTTGCAAGCGGATTCGATCGTATTGGGCCGCGATTCGGCGGTAGTGGCTGTCGTGCCTAGCCACGAATCGCGTTTGCCTCGACACGGCATTGAGTTAACCCCCATGCGAAAGGCGATATAATAGGAGAGAACGCACTAATCGATCTGCTTCTGGAACCGGGTGATGCTCAGGCCCAGGATCACCACGCAGCAAACGCAAAGGCCGAGGATATACGGAATCAGGTCGAAAAAATCCGCGCCGCGCAGGATTACGCCGCGCACGATCTCGACAAAGTACGTCACCGGCAACAAGTAGCTGATCGCTCGGATGGGCAGCACCATCTCTGAACGTGGAAACATGAAGCCCGAAAGAAACACTGACGGCAGCATGATCAGAAACGCCACCTGAATGGCCTCAAGCTGTGTACTGGCGATCGTCGAAATCAGCAGGCCCAGCCCCAGCACGGTGACGATGTACAGACAGCTCAGCCCGAGCAACAGGCCGAGACTGCCGTTGATCGGCACATCAAAAATCAGCGTCATCGCCACCAGGATAATCAGCAGCTCGCCGAAGGCCATCAGGGCATACGGCGTCAATTTTCCGAACAGCAGGCCTGCTCGGCCGACCGGCGTCACAAAGAGTTGTTCGAGCGTTCCGAATTCGCGCTCGCGCACAATCGAAAAGCTGGTCAGGAACAAGAGAACAAGCTGAAGTATAATGGCGATCAGACCGGGTACGAAGAAGTGAGCGCTTTCCAGATTAGGGTTGTAGAGAAGTCGGGCGCGAACATCGACTGGGACGTCAGGTTCGCCTCTTTCATTCCTTGCTGCGGCGATCTGCGCCGCCTCGCCGACGGATCGGGCTTTGCCCGCAGAAAGCTGCGTCGCCAACAGATTAACAGTGTTCAGCGCGGTGGTCGCCACCTGCGAATCGCTGCCGTCGATCAACACCTGCACATGGGCCTGTTCGCGTTGAATAAGGCGCTCGGAATAATTGGCCGGAATCAGGATTCCGGCTTTGGCCCGCCCTGATGTCAGCGCTCGATGAAACGATTCCTCGTCATGGACGCGATCTTGAACCTGGAACGTCTGCGTATTCTCCATGGCTTCGACGAGGCGGCGGCTTTCCTCGCGTCCGTCGAGATCCCAGACCACCAGCGGAATGTAGTCAATGGTCACGTCGATGGCGAAGCCGAAAATGGTCATTTGTATGACGGGCACCATGAACGTGAAGAAGATCGTCGCGGGGTCGCGGCGGATGTGGGCAAACTCCTTGCCGAATATGGCCCAGAAACCGTTCATACGGCCACCTGCGCTGCCCGCGTGCGGCTCAACGTGACGAAAACGTCCTCCAAAGACGGCTCAATCTCGCGATAGGTCGCGGCTGCGTCTCCCGGGGCAACCACTTCGAGCATCTGCTGCGGCGTGAGGGAGTCGTCGACAAGTACATGGAGCACCGTGCCGAAAAGCGTGGCGTCGCGAATGACGCTTTCGCGTCGGGCGTTGGCCAGCGCGGCCGGAAGGCGGCTGCATGCCACCTCGTAACGCCGTGTGCCGGCGGGGGTAACGTCCGGCAGAGATTTCAATACGCCCGGTGTGCCCACCGCAATGAGCCGGCCGAGATGGATGTAACCGACCATGCTGCACCGCTCGGCCTCGTCCATGTAGTGGGTGGTGACGAACATGGTTACACCCAGATGCGACAGCCCGAACAAAAGGTCCCAGAGGTCGCGACGGGCGACGGGGTCGATCCCGGCTGTCGGCTCGTCGAGAAAGAGAATCTGCGGCTGATGGATGAGCGAGCAGGCCAGGGCCAGCCTTTGTTTCCATCCGCCTGAGAGTTTTCCGGCCAGGCGCGAGCCGTAATCGCCGATGCCGGTCAGGTCGATGACCGCCTTTTCTCGCTCGCGGCGCTGTTCGGGTGGAACACCGTAGATCAGCGCGTAAAAGCGCAGGTTTTCAAGGACGCTGAGATCGCCATACAGGCTGAACCGCTGCGACATGTAGCCGATATGCTGCTTTATCGGTTCGGGGTCTTTCTCGACGTCGTAGCCGAGCACGGTCGCGCCGCCTTCGCTGGGCCGTAGGACGCCGCAAAGCATCCGAATCAACGTGGACTTTCCCGCGCCGTTGGGGCCGAGGAGGCCGAAGATGCTGGCACGTGGAACTTCGAGGGTCACGTCGTTCAGCGCTACGACGTCGCCGAATCGGCGAGTCAGTCGTTGGGTGCGGATGACCGGCTCGTTCATGATTGCGGCGCCTGAATCAGCAGGACATTGCCGGCCATGCCGACGTGCAACAATTCGCGGCCTTCGTGCAGACGAAGTTTCAGACGGAAGACTTGTTTGCTGCGCTCTTCCGGCGTTTGAATATTCCGTGGGGTGAATTCGCCCTCGCCAGAAATGAAGACGACTTCGCCGGAATAGGGTCTGTCAGGAAGACTGTCAAAGCGGATGGGAAGTCTGTCGCCCAGGCGGACTCGATCCAACATGCCCTGGGGCACGTAAGACCGGACCCACATGCGCGAAGTATCGAGCAAAGACACGCTGGGGGCGTTCGCGGCCGTTAAGTCGCCCGGGCGCAGGTTTATCGCCTCGACCACGCAATTGCAGGGAGACTCGACCACCAATTCGCCCATTTGAATCAGGATAGCATCGACCCGTGCCTGAGCTGCGGCCAATTGGGCCGCGGTCCGGGCCACGTCTTCCGTGCGCGAGCCGGCTTCCACAAGTGCGAGCGCCGCATCGGCCTCAGCCACGGCCGCTCTGGCGGTTGCGATGTCCTCTTTGCGAGTCCCCTCCTCAAGTAGGGCAAGTTCTTCCTTGGCGGCGCCGTGCTCGGCCTGCGACTGCCGCAGCCGGCGAACGGCGGCGTCGATTTCGGTCTTCGCAGCCGAGGACTCCTCGATCAATCGCTGAAGCCGCTCATATTCCGACTGGGCGAATTCAAGGTTGGCCTCGGCGATTTTTATCTGCTCGCGAGCGATGGCGAGTTCCTGCGCGCGGGGGCCGGCCACCAGCTTCTCCAGCGTCGCCTTGGTCTGATCGCGTTTCGCCCGGGCCTGAGCCATTTCTTCGGTACGGAAGCCGGCGACGAGTCGATCGTGCTCGGCCTGATAGGCGGCAAGCTGGGCCCTTGCCTCGGCCAGGCGCTCGTTCAGGTCGAAGGCGTCAATGC
>JBGTDB010000319.1:0-12546 GCA_041748515.1 Phycisphaerae bacterium | reverse complement strand
GATGTGGCTGTAGAGGGTTTCCTTGTCCTTGTCGTAGACGAGCCGGCCGTTCACGATGGTCCAGCGGACCAAAGTCATGTAGTGCAGGGGGTCGCCGTCAACGACGATCATGTCGGCGTCCTTGCCGACTTCCAGGGAGCCTACGCGATGGTCGATGCCCAGGATTCGGGCGGCCTCGATGGTGATGGCCCGCAAGGCGGCATCGTTTGGCAGCCCGCCACGGACGGCAAAGGCGGCTTCCATGTTCAATTGTAGCAAGTCTCTCCCGGCCAAGCCCCAAGTGGTGATGGAGGTGATTCCCGGAACGATGGCAATGGGCACGCCGTGGCGGTGGAGGATGGCTGCGTTTTCGATGGACGAGCCGGAAGGCCGGTTGAGGCGATCGTCCTGGCCGCGGGTTCGCCGGGGGGTAACGATTGCGGAGAGGCCCGCGCGGGCCATTTCTGGTGCGACGGTCCAGCCTTCAATGGCCCCATTGACCACAACGCGAATGTCGAACTGCCGGGCGAGGTCGCAGACATCGAGGAGCTCGCCGGTGGAGTTTGCGGTCATTTCGGCGACGGACTCCTTGCGGAGCAGCTTCAGGTAAGCGTCAAACTCGCCTTTGATCCATTCCTTGTCAGGTTCTTTGGCCTCGGGGTCGGACTTTTTCTTTTCTTCGTAGGCCTGCAAGTCGCGAAGGTATTGTCGCACGCGCTCCAGTCCTTCGCGCACTTTTCGGCGCTGATCGGGGCTGGAGGTTGAGTAGCGCAGGGACGAGAACAGGTCTCGCTTGACGATCATGTCTTCGATGCTGCCGAAGGTGTGCTTGGCGGCGACGTTGTCGGCGATCATGGTGGTCACACCGCCGGCCAGGGCCATGGTCATGTTCAGGCTGTAGACGTCGGTGGAGTCGTCAGGCTTGCCGGAGCCAAGGACGTTTCCGGTTCCGGCGGCCACGAAGCCGGGGTAAACATGCAGGCCCTTGGCGTCGAGGGATTCGGTGTCCTTGGGCAGGTTGATGCCGTGACCGATGCGGAAAATTTTCCCGTTTTTGGCTAGGACCGTCGCATTGTACAGCGTGCCCGAGGTCATCGTATGGACGGTGGCATTGGTCACCGCGAAGTAGCGGTCGGGTTTTTCTTCCTTTTTTTCTTTGTCCTTTGTGTCGTCTTTGGGCTTTTCACCCTCAGACTTCTTTTCCGCCGGGGCCGGAGGGCGACCCTGCGGGCGCGGGCGCTGGGCGAGCAGGGGGGAATTCGAGGAAACCGCAATGAGAAGCGCCATCGCCAGGAAAAACAGGCGATGGGGCCGGCGGACTGCGAGGCGTTGCCTGAGATTTTCGTGACTCACGATCGCGGCCGTCCTTTCTGAAGAGAGTCCGCTTCACCATCTCCGGGGGGGCCGCCGTGGGCGCGGTTCGAACGCGGTGAGTTCTCGCGGACTGAAGTCCGCGGCTCGTCATAGGTTCGATTATTCTTTTCCGCTTTCCAGGCCAGTTCGCCGAGAATCATGACGCGAGTGACCTTGTTGTGCGGATCGAGCGGGTCGCCGTTGAGGAACACGAGGTCGGCGTCCTTGTCTTTTTCGATGCTGCCCAGCCGCTTGCCCAGGCCGATGGCCGTGGCGGGGTGAAGCGTAAGGGCCTTGAGGGCGTCTTCTCGGGAAAGGCCCGCCCGAACCAGGTCGGCCAAGCGTTCGCGAATGCTCAGATAGCTGTCGCGATCGTCACCCCAGGCGGGCGATGCGGACACCTTGCATCCGGCGGCCGCTAGTTCCTTGACCAGGTTGTAGCGGAAAGTCGTCTCGGGCAAGTAGAAAATCCGGGGCAGTAGCATCACCTCCGCCTTCCTTTCGCCGAGCGTTTCAACGACGTGGTGATAATCGGCGGATAGCCCCGTCCAGAGATAGAGGAAAGGTGTAATGCCGTCATATTGCTTGAGCACGTCATCGAGGTGATGCAGGTCGGAGGCTTTGTTCAGCTCAACGAGAAGCCGCGCGCCCTCTTTCTTCTCTATGAGATCGACAAGCGGGCGGTACTTCGGATCAATCGGCGGCGGTTCAAACTTGTCTTCCTCTTTCTTTTCGGCGCCGGGAACCTGCTCGGGCGGGAGCTTGGCCAGGCCGGAAGGTGACGATGTGGGCGAAGGGGTCTCTTCCGGCTTGGGTTCTTGCGATTCCTCTTTTTTCTTCTGCTCTGTTTTTTCCTTCTGTTTTTTTTCCCACTCGTCGCGGGCCTTCTTGACCTTTTCGATTTCGTCCTTGGCCTTTTTCAGGGCGGCGCGGAGATTCTCCTTGCCATTGGACGACCAATCTGGGTAGACACGGAGGAATGCGGTTTCCAGAAGGAGTCGTTGATCGTCGGGACCGGCCGTGCGATAGACGGAGGCGACGCCGGGAATATCGGTGCCGTCGGGAACGAAGCTGATCGCGGTGTAGCCCGATTCGAGTAGATCGTCGAAGCGAAGCTGCGAGAGAAAGACCTCCGACGACGCTTTCCAGTCGCCGCGGACGCCGGTTCGGCGATACGACGACAAACCATGGCGCGAGCGGGGATGGACGAAGCCGGGCATGACCGTTTCGTTGGAGGCGTCGATGACGCGGGCGCCGGGCGGGTATTCGATGCCGCTGCCGACGCCGGTGATCTTGCCGTCTTCGATCACGACGATTCCGGGGGCGAATTCCTCCCCGGAAACGGTGATGACTCGACCGGCCTTGATGACCCAGAGATCTTCCGGCACGCCCTGAGCGCGGGCCGCGGCGGTCAGCGCGCAAAGGCTCATGGGCCAACAGAGGGCAACGGCGAGCTGATACCGGTACTTCTGCGGCTTCATGACCACGTGCCTCGTCAACCTGTTTCTAGAATCGCCGCTTGACGCTTGCATCATAAACAATCTTTCCGTTGATAACGGTGAGTTCGCACGAAGATCGCGGATCGAGCGGGTCGCCGGTCCAGAGGGCGAAATCGGCCGCCTTGCCGGGCTCGATGCTTCCGGTTTCATCGTCGATCATCAGGGCCTCGGCAGCCAGGATCGTAATCCCGCGCAGGGCGTGGTAGGGCAGCCAGCCGTACCAGCAGGCCATCGCCGCCTGAAAGGTCAGTTCTTCCTGGGGTACGACCGGCGCGTCGGTGTTGATGCCGAGTTTCTTCTGGCCGCCTTGCCACCAGCGAGCGGCGTTGCCGTTCATCCGGCGAGCGGACCGGTCGAACCAGTATTGCCTGGGTCCGTTCATGGTGTACACGTCGGTGCCTTCGAGCAGCGGAGCGGTTTTGTATCCGTCGAAGGTTCCGTGGGCGATCACTGTTCGCAGGTTCAGACCCTCGTGTAGCATGAGTATTGTGGTCATGACGACCTGGTAAATCTGAGTGTGGACCGACGCGGGGTACTTTCGCTGGAACAGGCCGCGGAAGTCGTCGAAGATGGGGTTGAACTCCGGCTGGACTTTGGTATCGCCCTTTTCGAACGCTTCCCACTTCTTGTGATAGGCCAACGCTTTCTCCAGCGTCTGGCGGGTGTTGTAATTCATGAAGGTGCGGCCGACGCCGTACCAGTACCATTCGGGGTTTCCGGCCTGGGCGATTTTGATCGAGCCGGGCGAGCGCATGACCATTTCGTCGACGGTGGTTCCGGCGGTTCGAGTAACGGTGCCGAAGCCACTGAGGTTGGTTCCGCTGCCGGGGATGAGCAGAACGGAGGTCACGCCGCCGGCGCGGGCGACCTTCATCATGTCGGACTCGGGCACAATGGTGTCGAGGGTTCGCAGGCCGGGGTTGGTCAGATAGACCATGTCGTTGAGGTCCATCAGCGAGCCGGCGGTGTGGTTGTGGGCGTCGATGAAGCCGGGAACCAGCCACTTGTCGGCGGCATCCACGAGGCGATAGCCGTCGGGGATCTCCACCTCCGAGCCGCGGCCGACTCGCTCGATCTTCCCGTCGCGCACCAGGACCACGGCGTTATTGAGCACGGTGTCTTTGCCGTCCATGGTGATGATTTTCCCCGCGCGGAAGGCGAGACCGGAGGCGGCATCGCTCGCACGCAGTGGCGAGGCGACGATGGCCGCCGTTGCGAGTGTAATTCCAGCGAAGATTGCGTTACACTTCATTTCAATCACCTAATCATCCGATCACAGAATCTTCATTCGACTTCAACGCCGTTGATAATGACCCTCTCGATACCGCTGCCGGGAAGAAACGGGTGGCCGTTGAAGATGACCAAATCGCCCAATCGACCCGGATGCAGTGAGCCGATTTCCTCATCGAGTTTGAACATCCGGCTGGGTTGAGTGGTGAACGCGGCCAAGGCGGCATCCGCGGAGAGCCCACGCTCCACGGCGTGCAGGCCGATCCACGGCAGGGCCCGGGCGCCGTCCTCGGCGTCGCTTTGAAACGCGATGGACACACCCTTGCGCGAGAGGTCGTCGGACTGGTGGTACCAGACTCGGCGGCCTTCATCCTCGGTGCGGGTGACAATCTGTTTACCGACCACCACGCCGGCGGACCGATCGGCGAGGGCTTCGGCATGGGCGGCGGCCCCGTCCGCGTCACGCAGCACGAGATGCACGTCGTACTGCTCGGCAATTTTCAGAATCTCGGCGATCTGCGCTTCAGTCAGAACCGTGACGGAAATAGGGATTTTCCTTTGCAGCACGGCGCGCAGCGGCTCGAGCCCTTCATCGATTGGCGGCGGAAGGGGGCGGCCGTCCTTCCCGTGCGTGCGGCTACGGGTCACTTTGAATTCGACGTCGGACTTGTCGGTGCGACGGGCTTCGAAGTCAATCTGAATGTCGGCGACGGCCACCTTGCCTTTGAGGTAGTCCTCCTCGACCAGTTCGGCCTCGATCGTCGGCGGACCGAAAGGCGTTTCGACATCCAGTTTCGCCGACAGTCGTTTGCCATCGAACGTGCCGGTGACTTTCTGTTCACCCGGCTGGCCGGGGATGGAAATCCGACCCTCGACGTCGCTTCCGGTCAGGCGAAGCTTCATCGTCGCCGTCTGCGGCTCGGGAATGGGCCCGCCACTGAGGGTTGCCTCCCAGGTTCCGGTGATCGGATCGCCCTTCTTTTCGACGACCTGAACCGTTTCGGGCTTCTTTTCCATTTCGTCGAGTTCGCCACTGGCCTTTTTCACTTTCCATTCCGCGAACTCTTTTTCGTACTTCAGCCACTTTTCGAGATATTCTTTTCCGGCCTTCAGCCGTCGGTCGAGACGCTCACCCACGTCGATGGGATCAGCCGAGCGGAAGTCGAAATGCACGCCGGCGGTTTCGCGAACCACGCGATCGTCGCGGCCTGCGCCCCAGGTGCGGATGGCGGCAATCTGCGAGCCCTGCCCGGATGCGGCGTAAGATGAAGTCATCACTGTCGTGACGCCCGCCCGAGCCACGCGTTTTTCAGCCACGTCCGGGACGCCGATCATCACGGCCGGGGAAAGGTCCGGGTCGGTGGCGGCGCGGTCGCCCTCGAAGCCGAGATGGCCAAAGGCGTCGATCAATCCGGGGGCCACAAATCCGCCGGGGCCGGCGTCAATCACGCGGGCGAAAGGCGGATGCGGCACGGTGCGTCCGACGGCCGCTATTCTTCCATCTTCGACAAGCACCGCGCCATTGGTGATCTGGGTCGTTTCGTCAACCCAAACGGTCCCGGCGCGAACAACCAGCGCCCCTGCGCCTGGGGCCTCGAAGGCAACGTTGCCGGCCACGTACACGAGCATGGCGTGCGAGCCGGTCGAGAACGGATCGTCGGAAAAAACCGCGAGGTCGGCATCCAGACCGGGAGCGAGCGATCCAACGCGATCCGCGACGCCGAGAATCTCGGCCGGGACGCGGGTGATGCCCTCGATGACCTGACGCTCGGTTAGCCCGGCGCGTAAGGCCGTTGCGGCCGCGAGGCGAAGGTCGGCCAGCGACTCGCCGCTACCGCCGGTGTCTGAATCCGGAGATTCCATTCCGGGGCCGCCCCTTCGAGGACGTGGACCGGCGAACGTATCGCGATCGGATGGCCGAGCGGGCTCAAGCGGGCCGGCCAGTGCAATGGGGATTCCGTGAAGGGTGGAAAGGGCGCGAGTGTCGGCCTCGAGCGCGTCGGGATCAAACCCGATGTCGCCGGGAATGGAACGAAAACCCGAAGCGATAGTAAAAACCAGCGGAACGCCCGCTTCGGCCAGCCGTGCTCGCACAACGTCCGCTTGTGCTCCGCCAACGATGTAGCCGCGACGGGGAGCGCCCGCAGCGGACCGGTCCGCCCGGTGGTCGTTTAGAAACCTGAGCGCCCCTGCCATGTCGGCCCCGCGTTGAACCTGGATGCGAAGCGGGGCGTTTTTCTCCCATGCGTCCGCGAGAGCGGATTGATGGAAATTTCGGGTCTTGGCGCTTTCGGCGGCTTCGATGGCTTCTCTCAGTGCGGCGAACTGCCCGAGCCGCGAGTCCGGCCTTTGTCGAATCGCCGGGGGGATGGCTACGTCTGAGGATGCGGGAGTCTGAAATTTGACTGACGGCGGCGGTCGAAAGGCCTGCTCGCCGAAGTTGATGGTCAGGTCGGCCTGTTCGCGGAGAACTCCGGCGGATTGGGGACCGCCGAGCCGCACGACCGCCCCCTGGCCGGTGAGCAACCGGTGCCCGCCGGGATCAAGATGGATCGTGGTGACGCCCCCGGCCAAGGCCTCCTGATAATCGCCGTAGGGATCGAAAGCGTCTATCGCCCGATAGCCAGCGGCGATGGACTCGTCGCCGGTGTGCGGCGAGACGAAGGACGTCGCGGCCGCAACCAGTCCGGGGGTGACGATCGCATCGCGAAGGTGGACCACGGGCAGGTCGGCCGGAGCATCAGCGACGTCAGTGCCGATGGCCACGATCTTTCCGTCGCGAACAACGATGACGCCCGGCGACAACACCCAGGCGGGTCCGGCACTTCCGGTGTAAATCTTTTTGGCCACAAGCACAAAAGAACCCTGCGGGTTGCCCTTATGCGGCATGGCCAGTGTGGACTGATCCGGCGCAAACCGGGCCGAGCACGCCACCGCGGCCGCGAGGATCGCCAACCGATGCATGAGTGATCTTCTGTTTGCCATTATGGTGCCTTGGGCTCCGGCTCATCGCCTTTGGGAGCGTCGTTTTCCGTTGATGGGGTGGCGGTCGGCTGAGCTGAATCCTTTTCGGCCGATTCTTTGTCCGAGGGCTCTTCCGCCTTGGGCGCCGGTTTGACTTCGGCCACTTCGCTGGGTTCGTCGCCGAGAAGGCGCTGAAGTCGAACATCCTCCTTGCGGTCGTACGCCTGAATGCCCTTGATGTAGACATGTTCGACCCATGAACTGAAATCGAGCGGATCGCCGCTAAGGACGACGATGTTGGCGATCTTGTCGGGTTCGAGCGTTCCGACGCGGTCGGCGATTCCCAGAGCCCTCGCGGGGTTGATCGTGATGGCGTCGAGTGCCCGTTGCCGGGACACGCCGCTTCGGACGCAGCGGGCCGCCTGATAGTTCGCGTAGCGCTCGGCCAGCGAACTGCTCGGATCGGGAAGCAGCGAGAACGGAACGCGCGCGTCGGCGAAGACTTTAGGGACAAATATTTCCTTGATCTTGCCGGTGATGGGGTCACGCTCGCGGTGCAGATAGGGCGGCTCGATCACCACGGGACGATCGGCCTCTTTCAAGTCTTTGACAGCCTTGTAGCAATCGGGGCCGACGACGAAAGTGGTCTTATCGAAGAAGCCGTTGTCGCGGGCCAACTTGACGGCGCGGGCAACATCGCCGGCCAGTTCCACGTAAATGAACGCTCCGAGCTCTCCGCGGGTGAGCCGAACCAGGTTACGATGGGCGTCGTCGTAATCATCCCATTCAATCAATTCCTTGCCGCGCTTGCGGGCTTCTTCCGGCCCCACGTCGATTTTCTCGTCCTTTTTTTTCAGTGAATCCTCGTACTTTTTTTCCGCCAGGATTTCGAGGTGTTCGGCAAGCTCACGAAAGGTTTCTCGAAAGGTGGCCATCTGGGCCATGCGATCCGAACCGCGCTTGGGCGCGATCGACATCTTGAGGGACACGTCGCGCTGCAAGGTCATTTCGTCAGGGGTTAGCCCGATGGGATGGACCACGCGGCTGACGCCGCCGATCACGCAATCGTTGGCCACGATGACGTGAACCGATGTGAGTCCGTCGCGCAGGGCGTCCTCGAAATAGAGGCGAGAAGGATCGAGGGCGTCGGACGCGTCCAGATAGGGCGTGACCGGCAGATTCTCGTTGGGCACGTCGAGCCCGCGCCAGGAATGCGCGTCGATCATGCCGGGCATGACCACCTTGCCGGAAACGTCTACGACCATGGCGTCGTAGGGAATCTCGACGGATTCTCCGACGGCGGTGATTCGGCCATTCTCGATCAGCACCGTTCCCTCGGCGATTTCGTCGCCACGTATGGGAATGATACGACCGCCCTCCAGAGCCACTTTCGGCGTGGGCACAGCTCCTTTCAGCCCGGCTACGCTGGCGGGCGTGCTTTGCCCGAAGGCAAAGACGGATAAGGCGGTCGATACCAAGGCGGCAAGTACGATTCGTCTCACGTTGATCTCCGTTCGTTCACTTCGCAGCGGGGAAGGCTTCCTCACAACCGGCAATGCCGGGGCACCGGTCCCTTTAAGCCCGGTATCGCGGGGGGCAGCGCAATGAAGTTCTTTTTCCCCGCCCCGGCTCTGAACGTTTGCCTACCGACGGGGGGCCGGACCAATGGGGCGGGGCTATCCCGGCCTTTGATCAAGCACGATTTTCCCGTCGATCAGGACCACCGCGGGCTTTGAAACTCCGTTAAACGGCTCTCCATTCCACAGGACCAGATCGGCCCGCTTTCCAGGTTCGATGGTTCCGATTTCGTCGGCGAGTCCAAGCAGCTTCGCGGGCATTTCAGTGACGAGTCGCGTCACTTCATCCTTCGAGACGCCGTATCGGAGGGCGTACATCGCCTGCCGAGAGAGTCCGGCCTCGTCGCGCAATTCGTGGGCGGTCAGGGCGGTTGGGATTTCGGCGTCGAGCAAGGCGCGAAGCGTGTGCAGGCGGGCTTCGTTGACTTCGAACGTGCCGGCTCGGGCTCCAGGGGCGGTGACGTAGATCGGGCCGTACACCACCGGCGTACTGGTTGATTTCAACTCGTCCAGGCAGCGATAGGCTTCTGTGCCTTCGACCAGGGTGAAACGCAGTCCGAACTCGTCGGCCAGCCGAAGCGCGGTGAGGATGTCGTGCTGCATTCGGGCCTGGATTCGCAGCGGAATCTCGCCTTTGAGTATCTTCGCAAGGACGCGCATGGCCGGCTCGGTGGGCGCGTCGGCACCGCTGACTTCGAGTCCGGCCTCGTGCCGCTGTGCATCGTAAAACGCTTTTCGAAACACCCAGGCGACGCCCATTCGGGTTGTGGGGCGGCGGGCATAGAAGTTCACGTTGGTTCGCCACGGCCGACGGTTCGAGAAGCCGCGCCATGAGGGGTCGGTGCCCATCGCGGCCAGGACCGCATCGGCCTCGCGATCGACCCGATCGCTGACCGGCCCGCCGGTGCGAACGACGGCCCCCTGCGAACTGATGACCGCGGCCGGATCGGGCGAAACGTAGACCGTTGTGACGCCGTCTCGCAGCAGGCGGTCAAAATCGGGAGAGCGCAGGTCAAGGGCGTCGATCACGCGGGTTTCGGGGATGGTCTCGGATGAGGATTCCACGTCGGTCGGACGGAAACTGGTGCCCGCCACTCCGGCGGACGTGGGACGAAACGCCGGGGCGACGTCGGGGAATCCACAAACCGGACACTTAACTTCTTCGACATGTTGCAACGAAAGCGGGCACGTCGATCCGCAGCAGTCAAAACCGGGCGAATGAACGTGATGATCGTGCGATTCAAAGATTTCCCGGGCCACGTTTATCGCACTGCCGGAAAGATGTCCGCCGTGTTCGTCCTCGGATTCGGGCGTGCCTCGCCCTCCGGCCGCACGGATGATGGTCCGGCCGGTCGGGTCGATTTGGGCGTGAGCATCGATCAGGCCGGGGGTGATCGCACCGTTTTTGACGTCGATGGTCTTGGCGCCGTCCGGAACGGTCAGGCCAGGCCCGACGGCAACAATGCGCCCGGACTCGATCAGAACCCAGCCGTTTTCGATGACCGTGCCGTTGCCGACGTGGAGCCGGTCTGCCTTAACGACAATGGGCGAATCGGCAACCGACGCCGCGGGAAGGGACAGCGGTAGAGTTAAGGCGCATAGTAAGTAAATTGATCGATTGATTAGGTTTTTCATGGTCGATCCGTTCTAATAAAAGGACTCGGGCATCGCCCGCTTCAATCCGGCAACGCCGGCGGGCAAAGCCCGCATAAACCCGGCTTCGCCGGCTAATTCCTATACGAGTATACGCGCACGCCATCGACAAAGACGGCGACGACCGCCGCGTCGAGTCGAAGCGGATCGTCAGTAAAGATAATCAGGTCGGCGTCGAGCCCACCCCGAATCGCCCCAACGCGATCGGCAACTCCGGCAATCTCGGCCGGAACGGTGGTCATCGCCTGGCGGGCGACGGCCGGATCGAGTCCGTGTCGCACGGCAAGGGCCGCCGAAACGCGAATCGCCGAGGGCGATCCGGCCGGGATATTCCCGGAGAAGGCGATCGGAACTTTCGCCGCGGCCAGAGCCGACGCCCAGGTCAGGGATCGGTGTGGCGCCGAAAAATCCAGTGGACCAAGAATCACCGGGATGTCCAATCCGGCGAGTTCCTCGGCCAGTTCATGCTCGTTTCCGTCGTGGGCGATTGCAAAGCGGGCTCGCGGAGCAGCTTTTTGGCCCGAGCCGCCGGAAGGGCGCAACGTTCGTATGGCCGCGCTGACATCGGCCGGCTCGCCGCACACGACGACGCCTTGCAGATCTCCTTTGAAAAACTGTTGAATGCGGGGATGGGCTTGGCCCTGCGCGGCCTCGTCAATGACCCGTCGCAGGATTGCGAGTGACCCCATACGCGAGGTGGGCTCACGATCGTATTGCCAAACGCTCGGTCCCAGCGACAGGATGAGGGGGCCATCATCGCGCAAAACCGTGACGCTTTCAGTGCCGGTATTGGCGACACACGTTTTCAGCACCGCGGCGGCGCCGGAGACGATGTTGTTGGGCGCCGGCGGAATGACAACTGTCGTGATGCCCGCTTCGAGCGCCCGGCGGAAGTCGCGATGGAACGGATCCACCGAATCGATGGCCGACACCGCGGGATCGATCGTAAAGGCGGATTCTGCCGTCTGGCCGTAAGCTCCCAGACTCGACCGGGCGTCGATCAGCCCGGGGCTGGCCACCGCGCCGGGAAACCGCAGGACGTTCTCATCGCCTTTGAATTCAGCCGCCGGGACGACGGATTTTATTTTGCCGTCGGCCAGAGTGATCGCGACGTTTTCTTTGAGCGTACCGTCCGGGGCGACGTACCTTCCGACCACGATGGCGGCGGGCACAGCCCGCCTTAAACCGGCTTCGCCGGCGGGCTGAAGGCGTGCTTCTCCCAATCGGGACATCGAACCGGACGGCGCGGCGGCGAACGCACTGGCCGAGACCATCGCGATAAAAGAGTACCCGGCCATCGCATTTCGAACCATCATGACTGACTCGCACGTTCGCATTGCGTCATTTATCCGCGAAACCGCCAAGGCAGCCCGCGCAACTCCGCCGTCTCGGCGGTGAGCACTCGGGCGACCGGCACAGCCGGTTCGAACCGGGCGTCGCCCGGACGCCCGTGCCACCCGTTTCATCGCAGGCCCTGAGCCCGCACAACGGAGAATAACGAACTCGGCGGCGACATTCGTTATTCGACAGATCCTACCTTCCCCGAAATTCCAGGGGACTAATTCTTCGTACTTTGATAAGCCGTCTCGCCGTTGACGAATACCTGCTCCACGCATGCCGTCGCATGGCTCGGGTCATCACTCCAGATCACCAGGTCGGCACGCATTCCCGGCCGCAGACGGCCGACGCGGTTTGAAACGCCTAGCAACGAAGCGGCCTCGGCCGTCATTGCCCTAAGCCAGGGCGGAGTCTTGAATTCTGTCGGGTCTGCCTCGGCCGGATCATCCGTACCGGGAATTTGGGTTAACGCGAGCTGAGCGTTCATCGCCGCGAAACGGGTGGTCCGCGGCTCGCCACCGCTGCCGATCGCAAAGCGAACGCCCTCCTCGTTCAATATGGCGGGATTGCGCTCGCTGTGCCGGCGGAATTCGTTGGGTTCATAGAGATCCGTTCGGACCGTTCGACCGAGAACGACCGGGGGCAATTCCCGCAAGGATCGGGCGTCGCCGGCGGGCAAAGCCCGCATAAACCCGGCTTCGCCGAACGAATCCGCCAGAAGATAGGCCTCGGTCGCGCCCTGGAGGGCCACGTCGAGGTTGAATTCGTCGGCGAGGGAAAGGGCATTGAGGATGTCCGCGGAGCGATGGGCCTCGATGCGAACGGAGAGCTTTCGATCGACGGCTCTGAGCAGCATTTCGCTGGTCGGGTCGAACTTGGGCTTGGCGGGTTTTTTCAGTTCGTCTTCGTCCTTCTTATCCTTGTCGTCGCCGGGCTTTCTAGGCTCACCGGCC
>JBGTDB010000318.1:0-7050 GCA_041748515.1 Phycisphaerae bacterium | reverse complement strand
GCCGCTCTGGGCGTTGACCGACGTGAACGCCCAGAGAATGACGATTAGCGAAGAGCGAATGGTGAATGAGGGGCGAAGCGACGAAGCGACGGAGCGACGAAGGCCCAATATGGGGGGATCCTGAGGGAGCGAGGCGTCGCTGGAGTGCTGCTTCGCGGCTTGAAAACCGATGGTTTTCGGGCGAAACTGGGTACTATTTGGGTTCGTTTTCATTTGGCGAAATCTCCGTAAGTCGTTGTGGGACAAGGACTTAGGCGCTTTGTAACTGGGTTCGTTTGGTACGGGCGCTTTTCACTTCTCACGATCTCCGATCTCGCAGTGGCGGGCAGGTACTTCTTTGCCCGCCTCCCTCTTGTTTGAGATAACGTGCCCGCCGATCGGCGCTGATTCGAATTCGACCGATCGGCGGGCCGCGGTACGGAATCCATGGATTGCTCAGCGGTCCTCTCCTGTGCGTCGTCGGCGGAAGGCGGTCAGGCCGATGAGGCCGATCAGGGCATAGGGCAGTCCGGCGCGAATCGAGCTTAGGGACGACGCACTCTCCAGTGATTCGATACGGCTCCGCAGTTCGTCGATTTCCTGCTGCTGCCGCTCGACGATCCCCTTGACGGCTACACTGTTGCCGCGTTCGAAGCTTTCGAAGAACACGCTGATCTTCTTGTGTTTGCGGCCATCGACAGCTTCGGCGACCGCGGACCAATCGACGGGTTCGGCGGCACGGGCCACGACATACCCGACCGGAAACCGATGCGGATCATCGAGCATGGCATGGCCGGCAACATCCGAAGAGATCAGGTAATCGCCCGGTTGGATGGGCATGCCGGAATCAACGACCCACATATCGCCGTTTCCGACGGCCATGATCTGATGCGGGTTGGAGGAGCTTTCGGGCAGGGTGGATTCCTGCAATGCAAGATAGGCGCCGAGGCAACGTGCATCATTGGGTGTCGTGGAAGGTCGCACGCCATAGATCACCTCGCCTTCCTCGCGATCATGATAGACTCGATTGTCGCCGGTCATGGTCATCAGCGCTCCGCGCTCCACCGGTCCTTCGATCCAGCCGTAGTGCGAACCGGTGAAGGCGTTGTAAGAGACCGTATTGCCGGAGACACTGATGGAACCCTCGGCAATGCCGGCCTGGGCTAGTTGGATGATTACACCATCGCTACCTTGGCGGTCGAAACGGGCTACGACGTTGTGAGTTCCGCCTTCAAAAAGGGCCGCGTACATGCTTGGTCCATCCGGGAAGGATGAATTCTGTCGGACGTGCAACCTGGCATTGGTTTGACTACTGATATTTCCGCAGGCGGGCTCTAGACCGACTCCAACGCAGCCCTCGGATTCAACTTGGAGCGCTACGCCGGCACCGCCGGGAGTGAATGCCTTCAGCGTCGGCCCGGAACCCTCGTTTCCGAGAACGAGGGTCGCATCTGTGCTGTCATTCCTCAACCAGGCGGCGATTCCACCTGCGTTCGTATTCTCCGCAATGATGGTGCTGCCGAGTAGGGCAAAGCCTGAGTTATCGATTCGAAGCGCCTGAGACGATCCGGCGTTGATGTGGGTTTTCGCACTTGGACTCGTCGTTCCGATGCCGACGTTTCCGCTGCTGTCAATGGTCAAGCGCGTGTTTGTCTGAGGCGCCCCAGTTCCGATTTTGAATTTGTCGCCGTCGCTGTCGTCGACGCCCATGCTGAACACACCAGTTCCGCTTAACTGAAACCGAATCGTGGGGTCGCCGTCGGCCGCCGTATTGTTGATGTGCAGATCGGTTGTCGATCCCGAGCTTTCGAGATCTAGAATCGCACTCGGACTCGTCGTTCCGATGCCGACGTTGCCCGTTGCTTCCACCGTCAACAGGGTAGAACCTGACGTTCCATATGCAGACCCGTCATATGTTGCTACGTTCAGATCGAACTTGCCGTCCGATTTGGCGCGCCAAGTCCACATGTTCGTCGTAGAGTGAGCAATCTGAAGATGGGCGTTGTCGACATCCACCAAGCGCAACCTATCACCGAAAACCTCAAGGTTGGCGTTTGGCGTCGTTGTTCCGATGCCGACGTCCCCAGTCGAGGTAATACGCATCGCCTCGTTCACACTCTGGTTGTTGTTAGTAGTGAAGAGAAGTGCCGTGCTGATATCTCCTTCTGTGCCAGACTCTTTATAACTGCTGATTGAGGCGGCTTCGGCGCTACCCCCAAGGTTGTTATCATTGGCGGCGAAGAAGGATATTTTCGAGCCCATGCCCACAAGCTGATCGAAACCGGTATCGCTCCATCCGAGACGCAGAAGCGCAACAGCACTGGAAACACCGACTCCCTCCGTAGTATGGACATCCAATTTCGCTCCCGGCGTCGTCGTCCCGATACCGACGCTTCCGGCGCCATCAATAGTCAGGCGCGTGCCTGTCTCCGGAGTGCCGGTTCCGATTTTGAATTTATCGCCGTCGCTGTCATCGACGCCCATGCTGAACAAACTAGTTCCGCTCAACTGAAACCGAATAGTGGGGTCGCCGTCGGCCGCAGTATTGTTGATGTGCAGATCGGTTGTCGATCCCGAGCTCTCAAGATCCAGAATCGCACTTGGGACTGATGTTCCAATTCCAACTCGGCTGTTGGTAATTCGCATGACCTCGTTGGCCGGGCTTTGAATGTTAATCGCCAGCTCAGTGGCGGACTCGAGCTTGAGTGCGTTGTCGTCGAAAGCATCGTCGAAGATGTGATGGCATCCCAAGCCGGGTCGGTTGCATATTGCAATGTCTACGTCGCTTGAGCCGTCACCGAGGAGTTGCACATAAGAACCCAGGCCGGCGATGGCGGCCTCGCTGAGCACGAGGTCGCCATTTTCCGCCCGGGCGAGCTGTGTCGTGGTGTCCACGATGAGGGCGGTTGAACTGGTCATCGGGCCGCTACTCTTGACGTCGCCGTCGACCTCGAGTTTCGCGACGGGGTCGGCCACGCCGATGCCGACATTTCCGGTGTCGGCACTGACTTCGACAACGCCTTGCGGCCCGGCGCCCTCGATGGCGCGGACGGCTTGCGGCGAGGCGGTAATCTCCTGTCGCGGAGTGAGGGGTTCCAAAGTGCATGATCCGGCCGGGTGACAGACCTTGATCTCCATCCACATTTCGCCGCCCGAAATAGCACCGGCACCGAAGTCGAGTTTGGCGGTGAAGATGCCGTCGTCCACCGGGATGCCTCCGATTCCGACGTTGGCCAACTGTGTGCCGCCGACCTCCGCGCTCCAGATGGTGTATTCAAAATCGGCCAAGGCGTTAAGCGCCATGCCGCTGTTTGTGAGACGTCCCTGATAGGTGATTTTCGGAGGCGGAGAGACGCCTGCCGCGGCCACCGCCGATCGATCGGAGCCGATCGCAGCAGACTGTATTCCAGCCATTGCTAACACGACAGTCCCAGCACAGTTCAAGATCTTTGATGGAAACATACTTGCCTACTCCTTAGAGTGAGTTAACGCGCCCGCCTTGGGCGCTTGCGTCTCAATTGAACAAGTGTCAAAGACGTCCCGGGCAAACCGGTCGCATGGCTTGCCCGGGACTTTCCCGCAAAGGGACGTTCATTGCCTTTGGGCACTTGACGCCGCCGGTTTTGAGCACTGATGCGTAAAAGCTTGTGCAATACGAGATTGACACGAAACGTGCGTTGCGCGCCCAAAAAAAAAGCGGGCAGATTCCCCGGAGCAATAGTTTACTTTTCTCGCCCGTTTGAATTTGTCATTGTGGGGCACCTCGAAACACAAGGTTTACCGCCTCCGACTTTCTCATGACGGCGGGCCGGGCCGTCGTTGATGAAGCGCCAAAGGGTCCAACCTGCGAATCAGCCGATCCGCGGGAGGACAGGGTCTAACAGCTCTTGACAACAGGCGTGGCACGGGTTTTCAACCCGTGTTCTCACCGGTTACAAACCGGTGCCACATGAATCTCAAAGCCCATTGCCACGGGCTGCTAATGGAGAACTACGGTGCGGCCTCGGGTCGGACAGAATCCAAAAGCGATATCTCAGCGGCGCTCTCGAAGTCGACGTGGGTTCTTAATCTTGACACATCGAGCCTTATTTGCTACACTGCGACTTTACGAGCTGACTGGTTTCTTTGGTGTTATACGATGAGTTTGGAATCGACTGGTGAGGATCGTTTGCTTCGGGCCGTAGCGGGCGATACCGTAGCCCTCTCAGTCATTCTGTCCGGTACCACCCCAACGGTTCGAGAAATCATCCATCGCCGCCTTCGGTCGGACCTGAGGCGGATCATCGACGCCGAAGACATACTCCAAGAAACGGACATAGAGGTCTTCCGTCGAATTGGTTCGTTTTCTGGCCGAACGACGGAGTCATTCGTTCGGTGGCGCTGTGCAATCGCCATAAGTCGCCTGCGCAACGCAATTCGTGACCATCGAGCAGCTAAGCGAGGGGGTGGGGCGGCCATTGCCTCTCCGAACGTGCGGAGGTCGGTGGAAGACTCCACAATCGCCCTTCTGGACCTGCTGCCTGGGGGGGGAAAGACGCCAAGCCGGTGTATGGCTTTCGGAGAGCTGGTTCATAGCGTTCAGACAGCGTTGAATGAATTGCCGACGCGCAATCAACAGGCGATCTGGTTGATTCACTTCGAAGGTGAGACCGTTCAGCAAGTGGCCGACAAAATGGGTTGCACGGAACGGGCCATTCACGGATTGTGCCGGCGAGGCCTGGAGATTCTTGGCGCGCGGCTGCAAGTGGCCGACATCCTCGAATCGAAGGGTTAAGGGCCGATTTTCGAGTATTTCCGGGCGCGCCGGCTGTCATTGGTGTTTAAGGTCTAAGGGAGGCTGAAAACAATGCGCCTCATCCACGAACAATTCTTCCACCTTCCCACGGACCGGGCTGCTGCCGCAGTGGATCGCCTTATGCGCCTGGACGACATCGTCGAAACCATCGTCCTGAGCCGTCGCGAAGGTCGTCTCGTCGCGTTCGAAGACCTGATAAATTCCAATCCGGAGCTCGAGCCTGAACTAAGTGAACGGCTGCGCGATTTGCCGCGGATTGAGGCTGCGGAACGGTTTGCGAGAAGCACGGCCGGCGATTTGACGACTGAGCCGGGCGATGACATCGACGAAACTCCTTCCTGGTTAGCAGAGGCATTGCCCCGGTATCGGCTTCATGAACGTATAGCGCATGGCGGACAAGCGGTAGTTTATCGTGCCACCCAGATTGGCGCCGGACGTGACGTTGCGATTAAGCTGATGCGGGAGAGTCTCTTTCCGGGGGCGCAAGATCAAAAGCGATTCCATCGCGAGATTCGGGCTCTGGGACGGGTTCGCCATCCCAACATCGTCACGATTCACGACAGCGGGATAGCCGGCCGCTGCCCCTATTATGTGATGGAGTACATATCGGGGACGCCCCTTGACGAATTCGTTCGGTCGCAGGCGCTGTCGGTTCCCGATTGCCTGCGTCTATTTATCAAGTTGTGCCGTGCGGTACACGCGGCTCATCTGTTGGGCGTCATTCACCGGGACTTAAAACCCCGCAATATAATTACGGACTCAAACGGCGAGCCTCACGTTCTGGATTTCGGTCTTGCCAAACTGATTGCAAGCGAGACCGAGGACGCGGTCCCGTCGAAACAAATGACGATGGCCGGACAGTTCATCGGGACGGTCTGCTGGGCGAGCCCGGAGCAGGCCGCTGGTGACGCCGATGTCGTCGATTTGCGCACAGACGGCTACGCGCTGGGGCTGATTCTATTCCAGATGCTGACTGATAGGTTTCCGTATAGTGTCAGCGGCGGCCTGCATGCCGTACTGGGTCGAATTCGAGAAGCTGAGCCGGCGCGGCCAAGTTCGATCAGTTCTAGGATTGACGAAGATGTTGATTCGATTGTTCTGAAGTGTCTTGAGAAAGATCCGGCCCGGCGCTACCAGAGCGCCCTGGCCGTCGCCGAGGACGTGGAACGATTCCTGGAAAGCCAGCCGATCCTGGCACGTTCGCCCAGCGCGGCTTACCAACTCAAGAAACTGGTCCGCCGTCACTTGCGGGTCTTCGCGCTACTTGCGTTGCTCGTCTCGGTTTCCACTGGATCCGCGGTCGCCTTGGGAATTCTCTATAGCCGCTCCAATCTCGACCGGAATCGGGCCATCGACGCGGAGGCGGTTGCCGAACGTCGTCGGGCGGACGCCGAGGCCGCGGCCGATGCGGCCCTGTTTACCCGCAGATTCCTCATTGCGGATGTAATCGGCGCCGCGCATCCATGGACCGACGGGGGGGCTGACGTGACCGTCGTAGAGGCCCTGAATCGAGCCGCCGCACGATTGACGAAGTCCCCACCGAGGGACCTCCGAACGCGTGCCGAGCTCAATTACACGATTGGGAGTGCCTACGTTTCGCGAGCACAATTTGACCTTGCATGTCGCTATCTGTCTGATGCTGTTGACAGCTATTTGAAGCTGCCCAATCCCGCCGCGGAGTCTCTCATTCAAGCTCGCCTAGCGCTGAGCGAGGCATTGTTTCGCAATGGCGAGGTCGAGCGGGCAGGAGAACTCGCCGCCATGAATCTTGCGGAGGCGACGGAAAAACTTGGAGAGGACTCGCCGACAACCATTCAAGTACTGTCAGAGTATGCGACGATTCGGTGGCGCATCCGGTCGGACTCGGATTCGGCGGCGCTGATCGAATCAGCCGCGGCCAGAAGCCTCGAGTTCCTCGGCCCGGATCACCCTGCCACGATTAATGCCGGATACGCTGTGGCATCCTGGGTTCGGGTCTGGCAGGGACGCGATGTCGAGGCAGTGGCGGCGTTAAGAGAATTGTTGAATGTCTATCTGCGAGATTATGGCGCGGAGAGCCATCAGGTGCTTGGTGTTGAATTGCAACTGGGGGCCCTGCTGCATGGGTTGGGCAACTTCGCCGAAGCCGAGCCCTACCTTTTGAGGACGCATGACCGATTTGAAAGCGTCCTGGGCGAGGACTGCGGAGAAACAATCGAGGCGAAGATTCGCCTCGCAATCCTGCGACGTTCACAACAAAGGTTGCGAGAGGCGGCAGAGCTCCTGGAGCGCGCCGC
>JBGTDB010000317.1:0-1814 GCA_041748515.1 Phycisphaerae bacterium | reverse complement strand
CGCTGCTCGAGCCCTTCATCGACACGGTGGTGATCTGCACGATGACGGCGCTCGTGATCATCCTCACCAATGCCTCGGTGGAGTTCCCGCACTTTGTCGCGGGAGCCCAGAAGTCGGGAGCGGCGTTGACCGCCGCGGCAGTCAGCGGCAGTCACGGTGTCGTCTGGTTTCGCTACGTGGTGTACCTAGCCGTCGTGCTGTTCGCTTATTCCACGCTGATCTCTTGGTCCTACTATGGCGAACGCTGTTGGACGACCTTGTTCGGCCCACGCTCCTCGTTGGCTTACAAGCTCCTCTTCTTGGTCTTCACCGTGTTGGGGTCGATCGTCACCACCGGTAACATCCTCGACTTCAGCGATTTGCTGATTCTTGGCATGTCCTTGCCGAATATCTTGGGGCTGCTCTTTTTGAGCGGCAAGGTCAGACGCGAATTGGACAAGTACTGGTCGAAGTACCAGAAGGGTGAGCTCCACGAAGCTCACTAGTGCGCTGTCCCGGTCAAAAGTTGGAGTACAGCCTTCAGGCTGCCAATTACCGGCTAAAGCCGGAACTCCAACCCGAAGAGTTAGTATTGACAGAGCACCAATGACACCGCGTCCGGTTACTCCACGGGAAAGTATTGTTTCACCACCGAGTGAAATTCTTCCGGCGAAGCGACCTGGGCCACATGCGTGCGGAAGTGCCGTGCTCCGTGCTTCCCCTGGGCATAGCAACACGCATACTTGCGCATCAGCAACGTGCCCTTGTCGACTCCAAAACGTTGTACCAGCAGATCGTAGTGCCGTAACATACAATCGCGCTGCTCGGCGAGTGTGGGATCGAGCGGAATGTCCTCGCCGCGCAACGCCGCAGCCGCTTGCTGAAACAGCCAAGGACGCCCCAAACAGGCTCGGGCGATCATCACGCCATCGACTCCATAACGCCGAAACGCCTCGACCACCTTGGCTGCCGAATCGAGATCGCCGTTGCCGATGAGCGGAATGCGGCGCAGGTAGCCCTTGATTTCCGCGATGCGATCCCAGTCCGCGTTGCCGGAAAAGAAGTCCTGCGCCGTCCGGCCATGCACGGTCAACGCGGCGGCTCCCGCGCCTTCCACCACCTGAGCGACGTCGATGGCATTGATCGAGTCGCGCGTGCAACCCAACCGAATCTTGGCCGTCACCGGCGTTGGTCGGCAGGCCGCGACGACGCGCTCAATAATCGCTCCCATCCGATCGGGATGACGCAACAGATAGGAACCGCTGTGTGCCTTCTCCGTGACTTGTCTCACGGGACAACCGAAGTTGATATCGACAACGCTGACTTGATATTCGTGAGCCAACCTCGCCCCGACCTTGGCCAGCGTCTCGGGTTGATTGTCCCAGATCTGAACCGCCAAGGGCCGCGCCTCGTCCTTGACGCCCCACAGTCGATCGGGATGTTCAGCCCGTTGCTCGTCCATCCACACGAAGCCCCGCGCATTCACCATCTCCGTCGCCTGCAACCCCGCTCCACCATAGTTCCGCACGATCTGGCGAAAGGCGTAGTTCGTGAAACCCGCCATGGGCGCTTGGAGGATGGGAGGGTCGACCACGACCGACCCGATCTGTAGCGGCTTGACGAACACACGCGTCGGCGGAGAGCTGGTTGGCAAAGCGACGTTCATGCCTGCATCTTGGTCGAACTCGCGAGATGCGCCAAGGTCCGCGCCGAACCGGTCTTAATCTCCCGAAGTCGTGACACGACGGAGCACGGATTGGGAACCGGGCTCGAACGTCGGGGGCTCGGCCGGCAATGAACTGGCGGCAGGCTCGGCGGCGGGAATCAAGGGGCGT
>JBGTDB010000316.1:0-3552 GCA_041748515.1 Phycisphaerae bacterium | reverse complement strand
CCCACATTGACGAGGTTGGTGCAATCGACGCGCCAGCCATCCGGTGCGGTAAACAGGGCCGCCCCGTAATGGGGAAACTCTACGGCGACAACGGCCGTCGAGCCGCGATTCGTCAATTGCCATTCATAAGAACGTCCGCTCGGGTCCGGCCCGCCGACAATGTCCACCGGCCCATTCGCCGTCGCCGACCCCGCCAGAACAGCGGACAGAAAGAGAGCCGCCCGAACCAGACCGATTGTTAAAGGCCTTCGCACTAACCAGACTATCGCTTCATGGTTTCGGGGTCGCGCAGCGGCAGTCGCGTGATCGGCCCTAGATCCTTCAGGCCGAGCTCAGGCGCCTTGTCATATCCCCCGGCGATCATCGCATCCGCCTCGCCCACCGCGAGAATTACCAATCGGTCGGGCTGAAGGTACTTCTGCGAAACGCGGAGAACGTCGTCGGGCGTGACCTTCTTGAGATTCTCGATGTAAGTCTGCCAGTATCTTGGGTTTCTTCCAGTGTATTCGTCATCCACATAGGTGCCGAGCACCGCCATCTTTGATTGGAATCGCTGAGGGAAACTTTCGACGTAGTATGCCACCGTGTCGTTCACGTCTTCCTGCGAAACTTTCTCGGTTCTCAGTCGGGCGATTTCATCAAGCACGATCCTGGCCGCGTAGGCGCATGAATTGCTCTTGCTCTGGAACCAGCAGCGGAAGTCAGCCGGGTAGTAGACTCCCTGGCCGAAATTGCTGCCGGTGTTGTAGGCCAGCCCCTCGTCGGATCGCACCTTGGCGACCAGCCGAGAGCGGAACCCCGACGCGCCGAGAATTCCGTTCATCACTCGCAGGGGGAACTCGTCCGGGGTGCCGCGCATAACGCCGATATGCCCAATTGAAACACGCCCCTGATTCACGTCTTCCTTGTTGATGACATAAACCCCGGGCTTGGGTGTATGCTTCGGAGCGGTGAATGTCGTTGGAGCGGGCTCAGCCGCGGGCCAGCTTGCGAAAGTTTTCTCCAGCTTCTTGAGCATTGCGCTACGGTCGAAATCGCCTGCGACAGCAATTATCATGTTGGCCGGGTGAACGTACTTGCGATGAAACTCGACCATGTCCTGTCGCGTGATGGCGTTGATACTGGCCGTAGTGGCGTATCGGTTGCTGAAGTGGTTTTCACCGTTTATGAGAAAGCCCCACTCGGAGCTTTCGATCGAGGTCGTCGAGTCGTTGCGGCGTTTGAGATTCTGTAGTTGCCGCTCTTTAGCCAGGCGGAAGCGGGTCTCGTCGAAGCGCGGATAGCGCAACATGCCCACCATCAGTTCCAGGCCCGAGTCTATGTCTTTCGAAAGCAAAGAAATGCCGGACGCCCCTTCGGTGGTGCCGATGAAACTGAACAACCTGGCGGCCAGGAACTCGACCCTTTCGTCCAACTCCTCGGGCGTCAGATCCTGCGTGCCGCCGTCTCGAATTTGTTCGCCGGTGAGCTGGGCCAGTCCGGCCTTTCCTTCAGGATCGAACGCGGAGCCCGTGCGAAGCGTGATGGTCAGATCGAATGTCGGTAGCATTCGGTCTTCGGCGATGTAAACGACAATTCCATTCGAGAGCACTTCGCGAAGTTCGCTCGCGGGCGGAAGCTCGAAATTCAGCGGCGGATAGGTCAGTTTGCCGGGATGTTCCGGGATCACCGGCGCCTGGGCCGGTGCGACTCCCTGGAGGAACAAAATCGCGACCGTTGTCGCAATCGCCAGTTGGCTGATGCGCCGCGTCGTGCCGCGAATGGGTGTTTCGTCATTTTGCATTCGGCATTTGGCGTTCATATTACTGCGACTCCTTATCTGGATTCGCCGCGAGTTCGGCGGCGCGCGTTTTCATGGCCTTCAGCATGGCTTTCAGCACGGCACTTTGCTCTTCCGGTACTCTGCCGGATCCAAGGGCCTCTTCCAAGCGATCCACCTGATCCTGTAGCCGGACAAGATCTGTGGATTCCATGATTCGCTTGTAGGCGACCCTGATTTGTTCATGAGCTTCAGGTGGCACTTGGGCCAGCAATGCAGTTAGTGTTTCGTCCTCCCCGCTTCCGGTGGCAGTTTGCTTGGTTTTATAGATGGCGACGGTGCGGGTCTTGGGATCAAAATATTTCTTCACGACGCGGCGGACGTCGTCGGCCGTGACCTTCAGCATGCGCTCGGGTGACTCATTGATGTAATCCCACTTGTACCACGTGTCGTAAATGGCTAGCTGGAACATGAGCCCGGTGTTGCTGCGAAGTCGATTCACCGAATCAGCCATGACCTGGTTCTTGACTTTTTCGAGCTCATAGTCGGAAATCTCGCCTTCGCGAAGCCTGTCGATTTCTTCGAGTATCATCTGCTCGACCGCTTCGGGTTCATGCCCTTCCTTCACGGTGGCCCTGGCCGCGAAATACCCCGCGTACTTGCGGCTGTTCTGGAAAGCGAACGGCTGCATGGTCGCCTCTTCCTTGGTGACCAGTCGCTTGTAAAGGCGGCCGGATTTTCCGGAAAGGAGTTGGGCGGCGACTTCAAGCGGCGCCTCGTCGGGGTGCCCGATGGCGACCGTGTGGAAGCGAATTTCTACTCGGGGGTTGGTTTCAGCCTCGCCCAGGAACCGGCGCTCGGCCAGCGGCGGAACTTCTTCGGTGATAACCGGTCGTGGGGGCTGCTTGCCCCTAGGAATGCGGCCAAAATATCGCTTGGCCAATTCGACGGCATTGTCCGAATCAAATGCGCCCACCAGAACCAGGCGGGCATTGTTGGGAGCGTAGTAAATCGCGTAGAAATCGCGGACGTCCTGGGCGGTGATCGACTCGACTTCCGAGGCCCATCCAAGAACTGGAATGGCATAGGGATGGGATTGCCAGAACAGCGCCTCGAACGATTCGTCGAGCTTGCCTGTTGGTGTGCTCTCGGTGCGAAGACGTCGCTCCTCGCGGACATTGTCTCGCTCGATATAGAATTCCCGCATGATGCCATTCTGCATCCGATCGGCCTCAAGCCAGAAAAACAGTTCAAGCTTGTTAGCCGGAAGCTGTACGAAGTAGATTGTGAAATCTTCCGACGTGCCCGCGTTCAATCCGGCCCCGCCGTTGGTCGTGTAAAGGTTGAATAATTCATTGTTCTTAATGAAGGGCCGCTGCTTCTCTGAGAGCTCATCAAACTCCTTCTTCATCGCCGTGTATTCTGGCGTCCATTGGGCCGGTTCAAGCACGTCAGTCAGTTCGCCGCGACGCTTCATGAGCCGCATGCGGTCCATCTCCGTGTTCATCTTGAAGCGCAGTGCCTCCTGCCGCTCGATGAGCGGCTTTTCGGCTTCATAGTCGGATGTTCCGATGATCTTCGAGCCCTTGAAGAGCATGTGTTCGAAGAGATGGGCGATGCCGCTCTGGCCGGCCGGATCGTTCACCGAGCCCGCGTCGTAAACGACGGTCGCCGCGACGGTCGGTTGCTCGTGCCGCTCGACCAGAATGAGTTTGAGTCCGTTTTCCAGTGTCTCGACGCGGGGCTGCACGCCCTGGGCGCTGGCCACCGCAAGCCACGCCGCGGGCCCGAGC
>JBGTDB010000315.1:0-8682 GCA_041748515.1 Phycisphaerae bacterium | reverse complement strand
GACGAATTGCTGACCACCGTTAAGCTAACCCGCCAGGTGCTCGACCTGCTCGATCTTCACGACTACCGCGTCCGAGTCGGATTGCGCGATCCGGACAGCGACAAGTACGTCGGTCCGAAGGAGAACTGGGCCCGGGCCGAGGAGGCCGTGCGCAGTGCCGCCCGTCAAAGCGGCATGGCCTTTACCGAAGAAATCGGCGAGGCCGCCTTCTACGGCCCCAAAATCGACTTCATCGTCAAGGACTGCATCGGCCGAAGCTGGCAGCTCGGGACCGTCCAGGCCGACTACAACCTGCCCGAACGGTTTCAGCTTACTTACGTCGGGCCGGACAACGCCCCGCATCGACCGGTGATGGTCCACCGGGCTCCTTTCGGCAGCATGGAGCGGTTTGTCGCCATCCTGATCGAGCACTTCGCCGGGGCCTTTCCAATGTGGCTGTCGCCCGTGCAGGTGGCCGTCGCAACGGTAAGCGAAAAAAGCTGCGCCTATGCCAAAGCTGCGTTCGACGCACTGAAGCGGGCGGGCTTCCGCGCCGAACTCGACGCCGGCAGCGAGAAAATCGGGCCCAAAAAGCACCGCCTCCGCACTGAGAAAATCAACTATATTATTGTCGTCGGCGAGCAAGAGGCCGAATCCGGCACGGTCAACGTGAACGATCGCGACGGACGGACGGTAGGAAACATGACTCTCGATCGATTCATCCAGGCCGCGCAACAGGAGGTCGCCACTAAGGGGCGCGCAAAAATCGAACCATGAACAGACTTCGCCGGCGGAGTCTTTCGGGGCCGGCGAATTCAGTGAGCATTAGGATATCGCGAACGATTATTATTTTGAAAGGAACAACCCATCGCCAAGGCACTACGTCTTAATGAACGGATTCGCATCACGCCCATCCGCGTGATCAATCAACACCAGGAGCAACTCGGCGTTATTCCGACGCACGAGGCGCTTGCGCTGGCCCGCGCAGCGGGGCTGGATCTGGTCGAGGTCTCGCCGACCGAGAATCCCCCGGTCTGTCGAATCATGGATTACGGCAAGCATCTCTACGAGCGCAAGAAGAAAATGAAGATGGCCTCTCAGGGCCACACCGTGACGCTCAAGGAAATCCGCCTGCGGCCAAAGACGGATCCGCACGACAGGCAGATCAAGACCAACCATGCCCGGGATTTTCTCCAGGAGGGGCACAAGGTGCAGTTTACGATGCTCTTCAAGGGGCGCGAGCGCTTCCACAGGGAGATTGCTCAGGAGGCTTTCGACGACATTCTCCAAGAGTTGGGCGAGGCGGCCAAGATCGAGCGACCGGCCGGAATGGAAGGGCGGCGCATGACCATGATCCTCTCGCCGGGCAAACGAACTCCGCAAGCGGCGGGTTCAAGCGGTCAGCGCCCGCCGGGGTCCGGCTCATCCCCTTCGGCCAGGCCGCCGTCAAGTGAGCGGAATTCGCCGCCAAAACCGGCCCAGGCCAGCGAGAACGCCCCGGCACACGCGCCCGAGGAGGCATCGAATCCTGAGCCCAAGTCGGCCGAGCCAATGTCCTGAGGCGCTTGCTCGACTTGTTGAAAAGCACTGGCCGCGCTGACTCGGGCGATCAAACGGATACATGAATTCCCGTTTGCCGCACAAACCAATTAGCGCCGATGGTTGAATGTGCCCTTGCGGGCTAGGTGTTGATTCTCTAGGCTGTTCCAGATTCGTAATTAAACATGAAAAAGTATTGGAAAAACCGCAGGTTTAAACAAAAACCGACTTGAAGGGGAAATGCATGACGACGTCCAGACTGACCGAACCGCACGGGGGAAAACTTGTTGACCGCACGGGGGCAAAGCCGGAATCCGGCAATCTCTCCGCGATTCAATTGACCGAATGGCAACAATGCGATTTCGAGATGATCGGCTGCGGGGCGATGAGCCCGCTCGACGGATTCATGGGCGAGGCCGACTACAACAGCGTCTGCGACAACATGACCCTGGCCAGCGGAGCGGTCTGGCCGATTCCGATCACACTGGCGGTGGATGACGCGACGGCCGCAAGAACCAAAGTCGGCGACCGCGTCGCCCTCAATGACGGTTCGAACCGACTGCTGGGTTACCTGACCGTCCGTGAGAAATATACGCAGGACAAGAAGAAACAGGCCCAGCAGGCCTTCGGAACCGAAGACCTCGCCCATCCCGGCGTAAAGATCATCATGGACTCGGGCAGCACCTGCCTGGCCGGGCCGATCGACGTGGTCGCGCTCCGCCACGATCCGATGTTCGTCGCCCATCGCCTTACCCCCGCCCAGACCCGCGCAGAGTTTCAGCGCCGGGGGTGGAAGTCGGTCGTCGCCTTCCAGACCCGCAATCCGATCCATCGAGCCCACGAGTATCTCACAAAATGTGCCCAGGAGATCACCGACGGCCTCCTGATACATCCGCTGATGGGCGCGACCAAGGAAGGCGACATTCCCGCCGAGGTCCGCATGAAGTGCTACGAAGTGTTGATCGAGAACTACTACCATCCCAACCACACCATGCTCTCGATCATGCCTGCGGCCATGCGTTACGCCGGCCCGCGCGAAGCGATTCTTCACGCGATTCTGCGGCAGAATTACGGTTGCAGCCATTTCATCGTCGGCCGCGATCACGCCGGAGTGGGGAACTATTACGGCACCTACGACGCCCAGGCGATTTTCGAGAAGCTCCCGCCCGGCGGGCTCAAAATCACCACACTGAACTTCGAGCACACGGCCTGGTCGAAGAAGGCCGGCGGCATGGTCAGCAACAAGACCTTCCCGGATATCGAAGGCGATCGCATTGCCCTTTCCGGCACCAAGGTGCGAGACATGCTCAAAAGTGGCCAGCGTCCACCGGATGAATTCACCCGACCGGAAATCGCCGACATCCTGATCGAATCGATGCGGAACGGTTGAGTTGCTTCGATGGGACATTTGGGCGATTGGGTAGCTTGAGTCTCTTCAAGTTTCCCGCGACCGTATGTTTTCTGGTAATTCGAGATTCGTCATTCCAGATTCTCCCATGCATTCTGACCTCCCAGTCCGTGAGGCGATCTCAATTGTTCCCGATGAGGTTGTCGCGGCGCTGGCCGCGGCGCGCCGACCGATCATGATTTCGCACGTCGTGCCCGACGCCGATGCGCTTGGCTCGTCGCTGGCCATGGCTCTGGCGTTCACCCGCGACACATGCCAACCGAAAGTTTCGCTTCCCGATGGTTCGCTTTCGCAGAAACTGGCCTTTCTCGCGGACCTGGCGGGCGTGCCGCTGGCTTTGGCGGAGGACTTCGCCGGGGCCGACCTGTTCGTCACCCTCGACACGGCCAAGCTCGATCGATGCAACATTGTGAAGGAGTTAAAGCAGACGGACTGGCCGGTCGGCCGTACACTTCTGAACATCGATCACCACGTCGGCAACACGCGATACGGCTCGATCAATTGGATTGAAGACCATGCTTCGAGCACGTGCGAACTGGTCCATCGCGTGCTCCGCGCCTCCGGCCGGCCGCTCACCCCGACGATCGCGTCGCTGATCTATGCCGGGATTCAGTCCGACACGCTGGGGTTCTCCCTGCCCAGCACGACGCCATCGTCCATGCGGGCTGCGGCGGATCTGATCGAGTTCGGGGCCGACGTGGGAGAACTGGGCGAGCGGCTTTGTCGGAGCCAGCGAAAGAGCGAATTCGACCTGCACCGCGTTATTTACGCCAACACCCGCGTCGTCGGCAATGGCGAAGTGGCCTACAGCTCGGCGAGCTACGACGAGATTCACGACGCCGGCTGCACGGCCGCGGACATCGACGACCAGATTAACATCCCCCGCTCGCTGGACGGCGTTCGACTGGCCATGCTCTTCACCGAGGGCCGCAAGGGAAAAACGCGCATTAACTTCCGCAGCTCCGGCGCAGTCACCGTCACCGAACTGGCGGCGGAGTTCGGCGGCGGCGGCCATTCGCAGGCCGCCGGAGCCGTACTCGACTGCGGCTTGACTGAGGCCGTTCAGAAGGTCGTGCCTCGTGCGGCCGAATACGTCTCCAAGTGGCCGAACCCAGCCTGATCGCCGCCGCCCACGCCCCCGAAAGCTCGCCTGTTACTGTCCTTGGCAGCCAGGCGGCGGGGGTTTGATCGGCCGGGAAATGCAGCCGCCGGTTCGCGAATCGCAAAGCTCCTCGGTGCACGGATTGTTTTTCGATGGGCATTGCGTTTGAACCTGATCGCAACAGCCATTCAAATCGCACACCTCGATGGTGCAGAGATCCCCGTCGTCTTCGCAGTCGCGCATCGGGTCAACACAGGCCGGGAATGACTGGCAACACTTCGTGACCGGGTTGCAATAGTCCAACGTGCAGGAATCTCCGTCGTCGCACGCTTCCCCGTTGGCACAGCAGTCCACGCCCATCGGGCACCGCGACCGGGTAATGCAGCACCCGTCTTCGGTACATTTGGCGATCGTGCAGGCGTCGCCGTCATTCTCGCAATCTTTGATAGGATCGAGGCATCGCGGAACGGTCTTGCAGCATCCCGTATGAGGCACGCATACGCCGCGTGTGCAGTCGTCACCTTCGTCGCAAAAACCGTCGTCCGCGCAGCATTCGATTCCGTCGGGGCATCGCGGCATATTCACGCAGCATCCGTCGGTTCCACATGCGTCGATCGTGCAGGTGTCGTCATCGTTACAGGAGGTTCCATCGAAACAGCATGTCCCGTCGGGGCATCTCGGCGCATATTCGCAGCATCCCTCATTGCAGGTCGCGATCATGCAGGGGTCGTACGGACAGTTGGCCCCGTCGGCACAGCAGAAAACCCCATCCGGACACAGCGGCGCGGTCTCGCAGCAACCATCCATGCCGCAGGTATCTACGGTACACACAGAGCCATCCACTTCGCAGGTCGCCCCGTCGGCGCAACAGATCTCATCCGGCGGACAAAGCGGCTCGACATCGCAACAACCGTCGGTACCGCAGGTGTCAACCGTGCAGATCAGTCCATCGATCTCGCAGTCAGCGCCGTCGGCGCAGCAAACCTCGCCCGGCGGACACAGCGGCTCGGTCTCGCAGCAACCATCCATGTCGCACGTGTCAACCGTGCACATCAACCCGTCTACCTCACAAACCGCCCCGTCGGCGCAACAGATAATTCCGGGCGGACAAAGCGCTTCGCTCTCACAGCAACCATCCATGCCGCAGGTGTCCACCGTACACACAAAACCATCCACTTCGCAGGTCGCCCCTTCCGCGCAACAGATGACATCGAGGGGGCACAGCGGCTCATACGCGCAACATCCGTCAACGCACAAATCAACCGTGCAGGCGTTGCCGTCGTCGCAGGACGCTCCGTCGGCACAACAGATCACGCCCGGCGGGCAGAGTGGTTCAGTCTCGCAGCAACCATCCAAGCCGCACGTGTCCACGGTACACATCAGAGCATCGATTTCGCAAGTCGCTCCTTCCTCGCAACAGATGACATCAAGTGGGCACAGCGGCTCATACGCGCAACATCCGTCTATGCACAAATCGACCGTGCAGGCGTTGCCGTCGTCGCATGACGCTCCGTCGGCGCAACAGATTTCGCCCGGCGGACAAAGCGGCTCGGTCTCGCAGCAACCATCCAGACCGCACGTGTCCACCGTACACATCAGTCCATCGATTTCGCAGGTTGCCCCGTCTGCGCAACAGGTAATTCCGGGCGGACAAAGCGCTTCGCTCTCACAGCAACCATCCATGCCGCAGGTGTCCACCGTACACACAAAACCATCCACTTCGCAGGTCGCCCCTTCCGCGCAACAGATGACATCAAGTGGGCACAGCGGCTCATACGCGCAACATCCGTCAACGCACAAATCAACCGTGCAGGCGTTGCCGTCGTCGCAGGACGCCCCGTCGGCGCAACAGACCTCGCCCGGCGGACAGAGTGGTTCAGTCTCGCAGCAACCATCCATGCCGCATGTGTCCACCGTACACATCAGTCCATCGATTTCGCAGGTCGCCCCGTCGGCGCAACAGATCTCACCCGGCGGACAAAGCGGCGCGACGTCGCAACAACCGTCGGTACCGCAGGTGTCTACCGTACAGATGAGACCATCGATTTCGCAGTCAGCGCCATCGGCGCAACAGACTTCGCCGGGCGGACACAGCGGCGCGGTCTCGCAGCAACTATCCAGCCCGCAAGTGTCAACCGTGCATATCAACCCGTCTACCTCGCAAACCGCCCCGTCAGCGCAACAGATGATTCCGGGCGGACAAAGCGGTTCAGTATCGCAGCAACCATCCAAGCCGCAGGTGTCCACGGTACAAATCAGTCCATCAACTTCGCAGTCAGCCCCGTCGGCGCAGCAAAGCTCACCCGGTGGGCATAGCGGCGCGGTTTCGCAGCACCCGTCCAGACCGCAGGTGTCCACCGTACACACCAATCCGTCCACCTCACATGTGGCACCATCCGCGCAACAGATAATGCCCGGCGGACAAAGCGGCGAGTCCTCGCAGCAGCCGGTATCCACGTCGCAGAATTCGACGGTGCAGACCTGAGTGTCATCCGGGCAATCTTCGACAGTCGTGCAGTCCGGCTCAAAAGTACAGGCGCCGTTGAGACAAAGATCCGTCGTGCAGGGATTCCCGTCATCACAGTGGGTCACCGCAGTCGAGGCCGTAAACTGAACCAGATTTTGCAGGGAAGAGCAGTTGCCCGGCGCAACGTCACACAGATCATTGACAACGACATTAGCCTGATTCTCCAGAAAATCCGGATCGGTAGGCTGAATCGTATATGTGTTCTGCCGAAATATGACGACTCCGGGCCGATTCGTGGTCGTCGGCAGCCCGCCGCAAGTCTCTGCGTCGGCGGCGCAAATCAGGCACGGCAGACTACCGCCCACGACGCACGTGGTGTTGCCGTCGACATTCGCAATTGGCAGATTGCCGACGGCCGGAACCCGCGTCGCATGACCGAGCGGATCGACCACGTCCCAGGCGCCGACAATCCTAATTGTATCACCGAATTCATCAGCGTAGCCGATCACAATGAGGCAATTGGCTGTGGCCCCCGGGCACTGCGGCGTCTCGCACATTTTGCCGATCCTAACACCATGCATCCTTTGTGTGTCATCGCCAGCGGCCTCATCTAGCTTGATTCGAACAGGTTTGATTTTCAATCCGCGATCCGCAGTCGGCCTGGCGACCCTCGGCTCAACTTCAGCCGAATGGGCGTCGCCCGCCAAGAATGCGAAACCGCAACAGATTACCGACAGCCCCAACACCGCGACGACCGGCCCCGAAAATCGACTACTCGATGGTGTGGACATGATCTCCTCCTAAAAGACTGGATGAATTCCGAGAAATGGAATCCTAATAACGAAACAATCCCCCCCTTTGATTTGGGTTTGCCCCGCCCATTGTCCAAAACAATAAAGCACCTCGACTGCGACCGCAATATAAGTACTTTTCCTTTGGATCATTGTCTGATGAAGTTTTAATTTAATTGACCCAGATTCCCTGGCAAGCGCTTGCCTCGTTGATCGTCTCGCCTAGACTGCTCCGTCTATGAAAACCATAACCAAGATTGCCGTTTTCGGCTTGGATTGCGCTGAGCCGTCTCTCGTTTTCGATCAGTGGCTCCATGAACTTCCCAACCTGCGCCGGCTGATGCAGGCGGGCACTTACGGCCAGCTGACAAGCTCGATGCCGCCGATCACCGTGCCGGCGTGGAGCTGCATGGCCGCAAGCAAGGATCCCGGCACGCTGGGAATCTACGGCTTCCGAAACCGCGCCGACCACTCCTACGACAAGCTGAGCATCGCCACGTCGCTGGCCGTCAAGGAACCAAGACTCTGGGACATTCTTACGGCCGCCGGAAAGCAGTCGATCGTCGTTGGCGTACCCGGCACGTATCCAATCACGCGACCGATCAACGGCTGTCTGATCACGAGCTTCCTGACGCCCGATACCAACGACCCGAAAATCCAGTGGACCCATCCGCCCGGACTGCGCAAGGAAATCAACGACCTCGTCGGCGAGTACCTGGTGGATGTGAAGGGCTTTCGCACCGACGACAAGAAGTGGCTGCTCGATCAAATCTACGTCATGACCGAAAAGCGCTTCAAGGTCGTCCGCCACCTGCTATCGACCAAACCCTGGGACTTGTTTTTCATGGTCGAGATGGGCGTCGACAGGATTCACCACGGGTTCTGGAGCTGCATGGACCCGACGCATCATGCCCACGTGCCGGGCAACGCGTTTAAGGAATCGATCCTCGAATACTACAAGTATGTCGATCGTGAGATTGGCGAGACGCTCAAGTGCATGGATCTGGACACGACCGCGGTGTGGGTGGTCAGCGATCACGGCTGCAAGACCATGGTCGGCGGGCTGATGTTCAATCAATGGCTTATCAACGAGGGTTTCCTGCATTTCAAGCAGCCGCCCAAACCGAAACAACGATTCGACGTGAACGACGTCGATTGGAGCAAGACCACGGCCTGGGGCGACGGCGGCTATTACGGCCGGCTTTTTATCAATCTCGAAGGCCGAGAGCCCGGCGGCACCGTTTCTCGGGACCGATACAAGGCGTTTCGCGACGAGCTGGCCGCCAGGATCGAAGCCATTGAAGACCACAACGGAAAGTTGATGGGCAACAAGTGCTATCGGCCCGAGGAGATTTACAAACAGGTCAACGGCGTCGCGCCGGACCTCGTCGTCATC
>JBGTDB010000314.1:0-5285 GCA_041748515.1 Phycisphaerae bacterium | reverse complement strand
AGGAATCACTCGGCATCGGCCAGATAACGGCGTCGAGACTCGGCAACGGAAGTGTCGGGTTCCTATCCACACTGCGAACAGGATTATCGAATGACCTGTCCAGCAAGAATTTCGCATCCGCCCAGCGAATCGTCCGGGCCGCGATCAACGATGTGGCTTCGCTTCGCGGAAGGCTTGGTGCGTTCCAGAAGGACACACTGGCCAGCACAATCAATTCGCTGCAGATCGCCAAGGAAAACGTGACCGCAGCCGAAAGCGCGATTCGGGACGCCGACTTCGCGGTTGAAACGTCGAACCTGACCCGGGCCCAGATTCTCGCAGCCGCGTCGATTTCGGTGTTGCAACTGGCGAACGCCCAACCGCAGTCGGCGCTTTCGCTGCTGCAATAGGAGCAACCGAGCACGAAAAATAAGATCGTTTAATCGCCCCACTTCGATAGCGGAGTGGGGCGATTTCATTTTCGACAATTCGCCCATTCGGGGCACAAAGTATATCGGCCGCCTGTTCTGCTTTGGACCGAGCCTGCCACTGCGAACAAAGGCATCGATCTCGGCGAGGTTTATTTGGCGCGATCGAGGTACTGGCCGGTCCGGGTGTCAACGTTGATGCGCGTGCCGATTTCAACGAAAGGCGGAACCTTGATTCTGGCCCCGGTTTCGAGGACGGCGTCCTTGTTCTGGTTGGTGGCGGTGGCCCCTTTGACCACCGGCGAAGTGTCCACGACGGCCAGTTCGACCGTGTTGGGCATGTTAAACGAAACAACCTGTCCGTTGAACAGTTCGCAGGAGACCTTTTCGTTGGGCTTGAGCCACTGGGCGGCGTCGCCCACGACGTCGACGCTCATCGGAATCTGGTCGAAGGTGGTCGTGTCCATCACGATGTAATTTTCGCCTTCGCGATAGAGGAACTCGTATTCCTTGGTTTCGACGAATGGCACCTCGACGCGCTCGTCGACGGTGAAGCGCACTTCGGAGATGATGCCGCTCTTTAAGTTCTTGATTTTCGTCTGCATGTAGCTTCGCTTGTTGCCCTTGGCAACGTGCTGCGCCTCATGCACGATGCACGGCTCGCCACCGTGAAGAATCGTCTTGCCCTTGCGAAGGTCTACGGCCTTAATCATCTTTCAGAAACTCCGGAGAAAACCTTGTTTTGTATATCATGGCGGCGGTCTGCCCACGGGTCAACTCATGGACGACAGACCCACGGTTGAGTCGCCGATGCCACCCCCGATCGAGGCGACCGGTGCTAAACCTCTTTGGAACCGCGCCGGTGCCTTACGTTCAAGTCTCGCCGGATACCGGAATTTCTTAGCAGTTAGCCGCAGCCGACGGCTCGGTGACGGGCTCGGGCAATGCCGACAGGGCCTGATCAATCCAAGCGCCGCCGAGGACCGTGTCGCCGTCATAGAAGACAACGGCCTGGCCGGGAGTCACCGCCCGCTGCGGCTCGTCGAACAGAACGTGAACCCGACGATCGCCTAGAAGCTTGACGGTCGCGGGAACCGGATCGTGCAGGTATCGAATCTTGACTTGGGCGCGGAATGAATCCTCCAGGTCGTCGGCAAGCAGATTGACCCGGTCAGCAAACAGTCCGGAAGAAGTCAGGGCAAGTGCATCGCCCATGACCACGCGGTTGTTGAGCACGTCGAGTTGGGTCACATAGATCGGCTTCCCAACGGCGATGCGCAGCCCGCGGCGCTGGCCCACGGTGTAGTTGGCCAATCCATCATGCGTGCCGATGACGCGGCCGGTCTGGTCCAGCACCTCGCCGGGGACAAAGCCGTCCGGACGGCGGTCGCGAACCACGCGGGCGTAATTGCGATCGGGCACGAAGCAGATTTCGACCGAATCGGGCTTGTCCTGATTGGGCAGACTGTGTCGGGCGGCGATGCGACGGACTTCGTCCTTAGTCAGGTGGCCGATGGGGAACATCGTCCGGTCGAGGATTACTCGTCGAAGCCCGAACAGAACGTAGGACTGATCCTTGCGGTCATCCACGCTCCGCAGAAGTACGCTTGCAAGTCTTTGCGAGCCGCGGACTTCAGTCCGCGCGGAGTCCCCACCTAAATTCGGTCCCGTGTGCCTGGCGATGCGAGCGTAGTGGCCGGTGGCGATGTAGCGAGCGCCGACCGCGTCGGCGTAGTCCACAAGCCTGCCAAACTTAAACCGGTCGTTGCAAACCACGCAGGGATTAGGCGTTCGGCCGCGGGCGTATTCGTCTGCGAAATAATCGACCAGCTCGTCAAACTCCCGCTCGAAGTTGAGGGCGTAAAAAGGAATGCCGAGCATCCCCGCGACGTATCGGGCATCGGCCGCGTCGGAGGCGCTGCAACAGCCCTGGTGCGGGCGAGAAGTGGACACGGCCGAAACGGGCGTGGTGCCGCAGGCTTCCGCCGAATCCAACTCTTTCTCGTCCGTGACCTTGGGGCTGGCGGGGTTGCCCACGCGCATAAACAAGCCGATCACGTCGTAGCCTTGCTCGACGAGCAGACAGGCCGCGACGCTCGAATCCACCCCGCCGCTCATGGCGACGACGACTTTTTCGCGCTTCCGGTTCAACACGGATGCATTTTAGCGGGAAAAACAACCGTTGGCGAACCCCAAGGCGGGAGAAGCCGGCACGCCCCGCATCAGGTAAGGCGAATCGCGAGCATGGTGATGTCGTCGCTTTGGGCCGCCTGGCCGACGAAGGCAGTCACATCCTTGCGGATGCGCTTGATGAGGGCTTGGGGGTCTTGCTCGGGTTTCTCGGCAAGGGTCGCAACCAAGCGGTCGCGGCCGTAAAAGTCGCCCTCCGGATTGCTGGCCTCAACCACACCGTCGGTGAAGGTGAAGACCGTACAAGGCACTTTGGGCAGTTCGATGATGGCGGATCCGAAGGCCCCGGCGTCGGACACGCCAAGGGGGAGGTCGCCTTCGGTGGCGATGTCTACAGGCGGTTGGCCAGGGGCAAGCAGAATGGCGTCCCAGTGACCGGCGTTGGCGATGCGAATGGATCGCGTGGCCGGATCGACCAGGGCCAGCAGTCCGGTGATGAAGCGGTTGCGGGCGGCGTTCAGGTAAACGAGCTGGTTCCAGCGGGTCATCAACTTGCCGGGGTCGTCGGTCTGGTCGATGGTGACGCGGACGGCCGCCTGGAGATTGGCCATGAGCAGCGCGGCCGCCACGCCCTCGCCGGTGACGTCGGCGATGAGCAGCCAGATCCGCCCGTCGTCGCGTTCGATCACATCGTAATAGTCGCCGCTGACCCTTCGGCCGGGGTCGTTGAGGGCCGCGACCGACACGCCCGGTTTGTCGGGTAGTTTGCCCGGAAACAGGCTCTGCTGAATGTTTCGGGCAACGTCGAGATCATGCTCCATGAGGGCCATTTGCCGCTGAGATTCCATCAGCCGCCCGTTCACCAGCCCGATGGCGATCTGTTGGGCGATGGCCGCGAAAAAGTCGATGTCCTCGCCGGTGTAAACCGTTGAAGTGCTCGTCCGATCGCCGTAAATGATGCCGAGAATCTCGTCGCCGTGAATCATCGGGACGCACATGGCCGAGCGGATGCCGTGCTGAACCATGCTGACGGTCGGATCGACTTTGCCGCTGTCCTCGGCGTACATGGCCCGCTCGCCATGCTCGAGGGCCCTGGAGAGCAGACTTCGGCTGATGGTCAGTTCACCCTCGGCACCGCGGAGGTTTCGGACCACGGGCCAATCGACCGCCCGCTGGTTGGGACGGCGGATGCAGATCGCCCCGCGCTCGAACTGAAGCGTCTCGCAGCAGATGTCCATCGCGATTTCAAGCAGCTCCTCCTGGCGTTGAAGCGTGGTGAGCCGTCCGGTGAATTCGCAAATCATCTCCAGCCGGCGTTGGGAAAGTGCAAGGCGCTTGTCGCGGGGGACGTACCGGGTGCTGTGGTGCGTGAGCGTGCCTTCGTCGGCAATGATTACGGAAGTGCCGGATGCGGCAATGGTGTCCTTGAAGACCGCGACAACTGCGCCGATCACGATCTGGTCACCGGTTCGCAGCACGGCCTTGGTCGCGGGGGCGTCATTGACCAGCGTGCCGTTGCGGCTGCCGAGGTCTTCGACGTAATAGCCGCGGTCGGTGGGCACGAATCGGGCGTGCCTGCGCGAGGTGCTGGGATCGTCGATGACGATTTCGCACGATAGGTCGCGTCCCATCGTCGCCGGGGCGCCGGCAAGCCGATGCTTCTGAACCCGTCCGTCGGACAATGTGATGGTCAGCTCGGGCATAGAGAATCTGGAATGGCGAATCTAGAATGACGAATGAACAACCGCGGCGCTCGGCCACCACCGAGTTTTGCCTAATTCGATATCGGATTGCCTCTCGAACACGAAATCACCAAATTACCCTTGCACCGGATCACGAGATAACCGAATCTCCGATGCTCGCTTCTCCCGGACAATCGATTGCTTCGTCGCTTGATGACTCCGTGGCTTGGTCATTCAACTTTTTGATTCGCACGTACACACTAGTTTACCACATCCGGGGCAGCCCGCCCCATACTTGGTCTGTAGCGCAGCGGTCAGATCGACGTTTTCAACGTTGGCCAGGGTGACCAGCCAAGCCAGGACATCGGCGAATTCGGCGGCCATTTCGTGCGGCGTGCCCTCGCGGATGGCCGTGGCCAGCTCGCCGATTTCCTCCATGAACCACATGAACGTCGCGGCGGACCCGCGCGCACGGTCCTTGTCGCTGTACATTCGGTCTATAAGACGCTGAAGTTCGTCGATGGTCATCTCAGAATGTAAAATGGCGAATCAAGAATGGCGAATGAATCCGGCGGAAGTCGCACAATCATCCATGCGAAAGGCGACATTTTCCTTCTATATTCGCTATTCGCCATTCGCCATTCCCTTGTAATACTCCATAGCCCGCCTCAATCCTTCCTCGAATTCGATCTTTGGCTCGAAACCAAGGAGTCGTCTCGCGAGTGCGATGTCCGCCTGGGAATGGCGCACGTCGCCGGGTCGAGGGTCAACGTGTCGCGGCCTGACGTTTGTTCCGAGCGCGCCGTTGATTGTCGCGATGACTTCGTTAATCGTGATCCGCCCGCCGCAGGCCACATTGACCGCCTCGCCGCAGACCTTCTTCGCGTTCATCGCCAGAATGTTGGCTTCGATTACGTTGTCGATGTACGTAAAATCGCGCGACTGCTCTCCATCGCCGTAAACCATCGGCGACTCGCCTCTTAGAATCGCGGTGACAAACGCGGGGATGGCCGCGGCGTAGCGGCTGTTGGGATCCTGCCGTTCGCCGAAGACGTTGAAATAGCGA
>JBGTDB010000313.1:0-4161 GCA_041748515.1 Phycisphaerae bacterium | reverse complement strand
CGCGCTGTGCCTGAGCCGGACGACTGCGAGCCGTTCGTCATTCAAGGCGGCGGGTTTCGACGCGAAGACGGGGAGATTGTCGCCGTCCCCGCAACGCGGGACCCGGTTCCGTCCGAATCGGAGAACGGCCGGTCCAATGGCGAGCTGTACAGCGTGTCCCTCGCTCTTACCGGCGGAAACCGAAATTCGGGTACCACACAGTTTTTCGTGAATCTCGACGAGGACAATGCGTCCCTGGATGCCCAGGGATTCACGGTCTTCGGGTTGGTGACCGGCGGTACGGAGGTCGTGGACGCCATCGTGGCCGTCGAAACCGAAGTTGGCTCCATTCTGGGCAGCGAACAATCATTGCCTGTGGACGATATACTGATAGTGCGGATGGTGCGTCTGGCACCCGGCCCCGCGGAGGATTTATGATCGAACCCAGCACGACGGCCCTTATTCACGACCTTTCCGCCCGAATCATTGCCATTCGGGACTCTCTTTGACTTCCCTTTCAAGGTTGAATCGCTCCAATCGGCCGAACAGGAAATGGCGGCGCCCGGCTTCTGGGATCATCCCGAGGCGGCGAAACAGACCGTTGCGCGCTTAAAATCGCTCAAGGCGATCGTTGAGCCGGTCCGCAAGTTGATGGCCGATTCTGAAGAACTCGCGGCCATGGAAGAACTGCTGGCCGAAGGGCCTGACGAGTCAATCGAGGCTGAATTGAGCCGTGGGGCGAAAGCCCTGGCCGACGCCGTCGAAAGAGTTGAGTTGCTCACGCTGCTCTCCGGCCCGGCCGACGACAAGAACTGCTATTTCAACATACAAGCCGGAACCGGCGGGGCCGACGCCTGCGACTGGGCGGAGATGCTGCTGCGATTATACCTCCGCTATTTCGAGCGCAACGGGTACGAGGTCGAAGAACTAGCCATGCGCGAAGGCGAAGAGGCCGGCCTGCAATCGTGCAGCTTGCTGGTCAAGGGGCCTTATGCGTTCGGATACCTGTCATGCGAGACGGGTGTCCATCGGCTTGTTCGCATTTCGCCTTTTTCCGGGCAAGGTAAGCGTGAAACGAGCTTTGCTTCGGTCGACGTGCAACCGGAGGTGGACGATATCGAAATCGAAGTCGATTGGGACAAGGACGTTCGAGAAGATAACTATCGCGCTGGTGGCAAAGGTGGCCAGCACGTCAATAAAACCTCATCGGCCGTGCGCCTGACTCATGAAGCGACGGGACTGGTTGTGCAATGTCAGAACGAGCGCTCGCAACACAAGAACCGCCAAACGGCCCAGAAGATGCTCATGGCCCGTCTCTATCTGATGGAGCAGGCCAAGCGCGATAGCGAGCTGGCTAAGCTCTACAGCGAGAAGGGCCAGATCGGCTGGGGCAACGCCATCAGAAGCTACTTCTTGTATCCCGAGCAGCGAGTCAAAGACTCCCGCACCGGCGAGCAGACCCACGACACCCAAGGCGTCCTCGACGGCGACATACAGCCCTTCATCGTCGCCGAACTCCGCCGCCGAGTTGCGGCGCGGCACAAGTAGGGCAGCCAATTTCCTAAACGTCAACTTGTGGCATCCACGGTTTGGCGAAGTACCCCGCCGATCAGACTCGACGTGTGAATCTGTTCGCTTGCGAGGGGCGATTGAGCGCGGCTGAGCCCTTCGGACGTCAACTCAGTTTGAGCTCAAGGAACCGCTTAAGCCGGGCTTGGTCGACCAGGTGCACTGACCGCCGCTTTGGCAGAATGGCCCGGTCGCATGCGCCCGAGGCGGCGGGACCCTCGAACCGGCAAAAAATGCGCCAGAAGATGAGTACCCGGCCCCACCGCGTGAATTTCCCTCGATTCTGGCGCTTGGAGGGCCCTGGGGGTGTTCTGCCCCGAAACGCTGAGTTGCCACGCCGGGGCACGGACCTATACTACGGGCTCGTTATCGGCCGTGGGCGCGGAGCCGGCGAATCATCCGATCAACCAACACTGCTTCCATTGAAAGGAACGCATATGCATCGTTTTAAGTCCAAGTTTCGCTCGTGGACTGGCCTGTCGGCCATTTCCTGTATCGTCGCATTGAGTCTGGGTGGCTGTGTTCCCGGAGTCATGGGTCCGATCGCAAACGCAGGCAACGACCAGAATGTCCAAACTGGCCAGAATGTCTCGCTCAATGGATCGAACAGCACGGGCACCGCACCGCTGCAATTTCAATGGACGCAATCGTCTGGCACCAACGTTACGCTGAACAACGCCAATACGTCCGCGCCGAGTTTTACGGCACCCAATCAGGTAGGGGCCCTGGTGTTTACGCTTACCGTTACCGATGGATCGGGGCAGTCCAATTCGGACAATGTAACCGTGAACGTGATGGCCGGAGGCAATCAGGCACCCACGGCCAACGCAGGCGCCGACCAATCGGTCAACGGCGGCGACGCCGTCCAACTGGACGGCTCCGGCAGCAGCGATCCTGACAATGATCCGCTTACTTTCGCATGGACACAAACGGCCGGTAGTTCCGTCGCCTTGTCTGGCGCGAATACGGCCAACCCGACGTTTACTGCTCCCTTGTCCACGGGGACGCTGACCTTCCAACTCACGGTCAGCGACGGCAACGGCGGAGCGGACACCGATTCCGTCAACGTGACGGTCACGTCCCAGCCGCGGCTGTTCATCGCCAATTTTACGGGTAACAGCGTCGTCAGTTATGCCAACCCGGACACGGTTAACGGCAACATTCCGCCGGACACGAACCTCCAAGGCGCCCAGACCCTTCTGAACGCTCCGAGCGACATTGTCATCAACGCCGCCGGGCAACTTCATGTGTCCAACTTCAATACTCCGTCGGTTACGACATACAACAACGCCGCCAATACGAACGGCAATCTTCAACCCAACGGAAACGTAACGGGCGCAGCCACGCAGCTCTTCCAGCCCACGACGCTGACCGTCAACACGGCAGAGGATCTGCTATTTGTTGCTGATATCTTCGGCGACAACATTCTGGTTTTCGACAACACGTCGTCGGGCGCATTCAATGGCAACAGGGCGCCGACGCGGGTCATCAACAGTGTCGATATCAACAATCCGTTCGGGATTAATTTCGGGGCGAACGATGATCTTTACGTGGCCAACAACTTGACCGGCGCCATCGCCGTATTCGCCAACGCCAGCAATCTCAACGGCAACGTCGCCGCCACGCGGCTGATCACGAGCGGCTCGTTCAACAACATCTTCGACGTCTTCATTGATGGAAATGACACTATGTTTGTCGTCGATGCCACCGGCGGTAATGTTTTCATCTTTTCGAACGCCGCTTCGCTTAACGGAGCCGTGACGCCCGACTTCACGCTCCAGGTGATTCCGGCGACTACTCTCACGGCCATCGCCGTGGATTCGAATGACGTCGGCTATCTTGTTGACAACGTTAACAACGCGGTCTACTCGTACAACAACATCAGCACGCGAAACGGTCCGTTCAACCCCAACAGAACGATCCAGGGAAATCAGACGCAGTTGGTGGCGCCCATCCGTGTGTTCCTGACGGAGTAATCCACTAATTGAGGAATTGAATTAAAGGCCCGCAGGCTCGAGTCGCCTGCGGGCCTTTTCTCTGCGCTCGGGGAACTCGTGCCTTCTTTTCAAATGATAACTCTGAGTGCGCTGCGATGCGTGAAACGCGGGGCGCGACGAGAACATTCGTACCGATTGAAGACCCCTTACGCAAGTTCGAACGCCGAGTGAGTGCTCTTAGGCACATGCATCAAGGCTTCGCGGCCTACTTTCAATTCTTGGAGGTGCAAGCCCGGAGATTAGCTGGATTGCACTGTCGTTACCCAATTCACGAGGCGGGCGTCGATAGTCACCAGCACTCCACAGCTCATTTGGCCGGCCTTGGTTTCTTGGGCGGGTGGTTGCGGTATACTGATCCGCACTCGTGGTTCGAGACGCAGCGTTCTGTGCCTAACTTTAAGGCGGCTGTCGCAATTGCCAGGCCCATTCGACTGCTGCGGCGACGGGCTTACGAAGCAGGCGAAGTGCGAGACCGTTCAGTATGGGTCAAATTGAGTTTTCGCCGGACGGCCTGAACGGCACGAAGGAAAGACGACACAGGTCGTTGACGGTGGCCGCGAAATCGCGGTCGGTGGAGTCATTTTCGTGTTAACGCTGACTTTCCTTGGCGTCGGAT
>JBGTDB010000312.1:0-2789 GCA_041748515.1 Phycisphaerae bacterium | reverse complement strand
GGCCCCACGGCCACTGATCCAGCGGCGCTACAGCGCGAGGCCGAGCAGTGGTGCCGGACCTTCAAACAGCAGAATGAATCGTGGCTCAAGACCACTATGGCCAAACACACGGCCGGCGGACCGGAGTTTTCCTACGAAGAGGTTGATACCAGCTTGATTCCGCCTCGACCCAGGACTTATGGACTTAAGGGGGCGGAGATCATCGAGCGAGTCTGGAAGGACATGGGCGCTGAGAAGTCGCGGCGCTCGGAACCGGCATTGGCGAAGTAAGTGACGAATGGCTGAGACCTTCAAAGTCAAGATTCTCCGGCAGGACGGGCCGCAAGGCGGTTCGTACTGGCAGTCGTTCACCGTTGAATACGAAGATGGCATGAACATGACCACGGTCATGCAGCGCATCGCCGCCCATCCGGTAACGGTCGAGGGCGAGTCGACGACTCCGGTGGCTTATGACGCGTGTTGTCTCGAGGAAGTTTGCGGGGCCTGCACCATGGTGATTAACGGGCATGTCCGCCAGGCTTGCTCAGCCCTGGTGGACAGCTTGCTCGAGGATTCGCCCGGCGAAATCGAAGTTCGGCCCATGCAGAAGTTTCCCGTCATACGGGATCTCTTCGTCAACCGGCGCCGAATTTTCGAGGATCTGAAGAAGGTCAAAGCCTGGGTGCGGGTGGATGGCTATCACGACATCGGAACCGGCCCGAGAATTTCGCCCGAGGTGCAGGAGTCGCGATACCCGCTGTCCCGTTGTATTACGTGCGGCTGCTGCCTGGACGCCTGTCCGCAATATGGGCCCGACAAGGCCTTCGTCGGTGCGGCGATTATTTCCCAGAGCATTCTCTTCAACGAGCACCCAACGGGGGCCGTCGAAAAGGAGGCTCGGCTCGAAGTTCTTGCCGGCCCGGGCGGAATCGCCGATTGTGGAAACAGCCAGAACTGCGTCCGTGTCTGCCCGAAGGAGATTCCACTGACCGATTCACTCGCGAAGGCTGGTCGCGACACAACTCTGCACAAAATTCGACGCTGGTTCGGCCGATAAACCCCTACAATCTGGTAATCGCGAGGAGGTAGCCGAGCTGCGATCGGCAGATCGCCGCCCTTGGCGGAATGCCTCCGCGAAATCTCTGCAATCTGGGAATCATTCATGAAACTATTCGGCCGACGAAACGCTTTCATTGCCGCGACCATTTTGTGCCTTGTTCCGTGCGTTTCGGCCGCCGGGCCGATTGATCCGAATAACCCGCCGGCGGGGCGGTTCAGTGACGAATGGGCGGAGATATACATCGGCGAGAACAAGGCCGGCTACGCCCACTCGGCCATGACCCGACTGGGCGGCCGAGTAGAATCCGCGATGACTTTCCACATGGTCCTCGGGCGAGTGGATCAGCCGGTGAAGGTCACCCTGGTTCAGCGCGTCACCGAAACGCTCGACGGCGTGCCGCTCGCGTTCTCAACCGAAACCGACATGTCGATCATGAAGTCGTCGGTCCACGGCACGGTCAAAGACGGCCGCGTCGAAATCGTTACCTCGCAGTACGGCCTGGAGCAGAAACAGGAGTTTGATTTTCCGAAAGGGGCCCTGATGTCCTGGGGCATTTTTCGAGAGACGCTGGTTCGCGGACTGGAGCCGGGGACCACTTATAAGCTCAAGAGTTACTCGCCGGAGCTTCGGCTCGATGGGGCGGTGGAAACCGAAACGCGCATCGGCAAGAAGGAGTCGTTTACGCACAAAGGCAAGACGCTGGAAGGGCTGCGGGTTTCCGTCGAGTTGCAATCGCCGGTGGGCACGATGGAAATGATATCATGGGTCCGCGAAGACGGCATTCCCCTCAAGAGCGTTATGCCGGTTCCGGGGCTTGGAGACATGATCCTGGTCGGCACGGATCAGAAGACTGCGATGGCCGAGTTTGTGCCGCCTGAGTTCTTCATGAACACGGTGATCAAGGCGGATCGAAAGATCGATTATAAGAACGCCGGTCAGATCAGGTACAGGATTCTGGCGAAGGGGCCGGGCGTATCCTTTGAAGATCTTCCCGAAACGGACGCCCAGCGTATTCTTGCCAGGACTCCGAATTCCGTGGACGTGGAAGTCCGACGACAGACGCATCGTTCTATAGGCAGAAGGCACGAAGTCGATCAGAACCGCGCCCGTAGCGAGCCGCGGACTTCAGTCCGCGCGGAACCCCCGTTTCAGAATCGCGCTCGCCAGGAGGCGGAGCGTCCGAGCGACGAAGCCACGCAGCGACGCAGCGACGAAGAATCAATGACCGAAATACCAGATAACCAGATTCCCAATTCAGAAATCACCAAACCCACGGACTTGGCCGAATACCTCTCCAGCAACCTGATGATAAACCTCGACGATCCCAAGCTCGTCGAGCTGGCCCGTAAGGCGGCCGGGAATGAAGAAGAGCCCTTTGCCTTGGGAGACAAGTTGCGGCGATTCGTGACCGATTACGTCGAGTCCAAGACGCTGAACATCGGCTTCGCCACTGCCAGCGAGGTTGCTCGTACGAGAGAAGGGGATTGCAGCGAGCACGGCGTGCTGCTGGCCGCTTTGGGGCGGCTCAACGGACTGCCCTCGCGGGTGGCCGTCGGGCTGGCGTATGTTCCGATTTTCGGCGGCGAAGACGACATTTTCGGCTATCACATGTGGACGCAGTTTCACATCGACGGGCGCTGGATCGATTTTGATGCCGCGCTACGCGAGTCGGTTTGCAGCCCGATCCGCCTGACCTTCGCCACGTCCTCGCTCAAGAACGCAGGGATTGCCGACCTGAGCCTCCCGCTCA
>JBGTDB010000311.1:0-3480 GCA_041748515.1 Phycisphaerae bacterium | reverse complement strand
AAGCTGGGTCGCGTGTCGTTTGCTTGTCGTTTGTCGTTTGCTTTCGGCCTTCCCGATAGCGCCAGTGCGGTCCGCCCCCCAAAAATCGACCTGCGCCGCGCAATCTGCACTTTCGACCATTTTCGCTCGTAAGTGCTGAATCTACCGATACTTACGATCAATTTTCCGTCTGCGCCAAACCTATGTGCTCATTAGATTGAGGGTGAAAACAAGCGGTCGAAAGCCAGTTGCGCGGCGGGGACGTCGTTCCATTGCCAAATTACGAGATTACCAAATTGCACGTTGATGAGATGTTCGGAGGGCAAATCGCCGCTACGCCGTCACAGCCCCACGCGAGCGCTCGACAACCGCCGCCGGCTTTCCTCGAACACGTCAGCCGCGTTGTAGCTGGAGCGCACGAACGGCCCGGAGGCGACGCTCACGAAGCCCAGGCCGCGGGCGTATTCGGCCAGCGCGTCAAACTCTTCCGGGCGGTAGTATCGGGCCACCGGGGCGTGCCGATCACGCGTCGGCTGCAAGTACTGCCCGACGGTCAATACGTCGCAACCAACTTCGCGAAGGTCTTCAAACGTGCGGTGCAGTTCGTCAACGGTCTCGCCCAGCCCGACCATCACGCCAGACTTGGTGAGGAGCTGCGGCGCGATATCCTTGACGACCCGAAGCACTTCAAGCGAGCGGCGATACTTTCCCTGCGGGCGGATGGCCGGAGTGAGGCGTTCAACCATCTCCAGGTTGTGGTTGTACAGCTCCGGGCGGGCGTCGCAGAGCGTCTCGATGCAGTCGCGGCGGGCATGAAAATCGGCGGGCAGGACCTCGACCGTGGTGTCCGGACACGCCTCGTGAATCGCGCGTACGCATTGGGCGAAATGGCCAGATCCTTCGTCCTTCAGGTCGTCGCGGGCGACGGCGGTGATGACCACGTGCCTGAGGGCGAGGCTGGCTACCGCGTCGGCCAGGCGACTCGGCTCGTCGGCCGCGGGGGGATCCGGGCGGGCGGTGTCAACGGCGCAATAATGGCACCGCCGCGTACACTTGTCGCCGAGGATCATGAAGGTCGCGTGCCGCTTCGACCAGCACTCGGAAAGGTTGGGGCAGCGGGCCTCCTGGCAGACCGTGGCCACGCCGCTGCTGGCGACGATGTCCACCGTTCGGGCGAAATCGCCCTTTGGCAGCGGCCGCTTAAGCCACTCAGGCAAGCGCCGCTGCGGGGACGGTCCAGGATGAATCGTAAGTTCCATGATATCGAGCAGTTGTTCGGAACCAATCTTATGCAGTCGTTCGGCACATTTATTGTACAGGATACGCCGCGAGCCATCGAACAGCAACGCGGGGATGATAGGGTGCATCCCATTTTCCGCCGTGGGCCTGCATTTGCGTGCTGCCGAACTGAAAGTCAACGGGGCAGCCCTGCTAGACTCTGCTTTCCAGTGAGCATTGTGCCCGTGCCCGGGCGGTTTTTGCGCAGAAATGAGAGTTCATGGGCTCTTTGGGCGGTCTGAAACTCGGTGTCCGTGCCCCGCAAGCCAGGCCGCACTCGGCGGCGACTTCGCGGGCCTTGTCTTGGCAGGGGCATGCGTTAGCATGATTATGAGGGGCGGGATGGCTTCTCAATATTGCGGCAGAAAGACGCCGGTGGTGATGGGCGACTTTGCCGCAGAATGCTTGCGGGCGTAATTCAGTGGTAGAATGCCAGCTTCCCAAGCTGGACGTCGTCGGTTCGAATCCGATCGCCCGCTTTCCTAACTCATTGATGAGACTGATGTTACGTCAATTCGATCCGTCAGTTGTACGCCGAATAAGACATCAGTTGGTCAGTCGCGACTGTAAGGTAGGATTTTGTTTGCGTTCGCGTTTAAGGCAGGCTCGCAGCCGGTAAAAGCGGAGTATTCGTGATCAAACCCCGACGAGTCTCGGTTTAACCACTTCAAAAACCACTTTCGCGTTTTTTAAACGTTGGGTTGCTTTGCGGTGGATTAGTTGCCCTCCGCGGCGGCAAATTCTATCCCGACGGGCGATTTGCGTGATGCGGTTCATGCAAAAAGGTCCAAAATATTTGGACTATTATGCGCCAGATCGCCTTGATAGGTTAGCCTGGCACGCACGGGACTAAGCAGCGCTCTCATCTTGTCGCAAGGAATCCCGCGAGAGCCCGACTCTACGACGGGCTGGGGTATTTTCTCCACCGTCCATCGATCTCCAGCCGACGTCTTCCGAAGCACCTACGCGTTCCTCACAAAGTGATGCCCAGTCAGTGCCCAGCAAACTCGGGGGAGCTACAGGCAGCTGCGAGGCGGCTGGATGTTGAACGTCTCGCTCGATCAACGATCGCGGGCCCCGCAGGATGGCGTAGTCCACCTCGCTCGAAGAACTTCATGGAATTCCAGATTCCGGGATGAACTCGTCGAATCTCATCGTCTACGTTAGATAGAGGGATCGAGCGTACGCGATGGATGAACTAACAAGTGAATTCCTGCGGCATGTCCGGCCGCTTGGGGGAGGACTCCAGGCGGTGGCGCGGAAGTACTGCACGCGGCGAGAGGATGCCGCGGACTTGGTGCAGGAAACGCTTCTACGCGCCTGGCGGGCGTTTTCGCCCGCCGGGGGTCCGACACGTCCACGGGCATGGCTGTTCTCGATCATGCGAAACATCGTCATCGATTGGCATCGATCCACGGGACGACAGGTTTTGCTAGTTCCGGTGGCTCAGGAAGAGTTGACGGAAATTGCAGCGACCAGCCGTGACGAACCTTTCGCCCCCTTGTCCGGCATGACTGAGGAACAATTTCGGGAGTTCTTGGATCGGGCTGTCGTTCGGGCGTTGGATGCGCTGGATGCGCCGTTTCGCGAGGTAGTGATTCTCTCAGTGGCCGGCGATCTAAGTTATCGAGAGATCGCGGACGTGCTCGATTGTCCCGTCGGAACGGTCATGTCGCGGATGGCTCGCGCCCGTGGGGCACTCCGTGAACGGCTCTCGGACTTTGCTCGCTCTCCCCTGCATCGGAAGGAGGTTCGCCAATGAATTGTCGCGAACTCCGTGAATATTTATTTGCTTTCCTGGATAGCGAGCTTGATGCCGCGCTCAGTATCGAGGTGCAGCGGCACTTGGAGCAATGTCCCGAATGCGCTCGTGAGGCGGAAGTCGAACGTGCCATCCGTCGGCAACTTTCGCATGCGCTCCACGAGTACGGCGAAGAAGGGACGCAGTCTGCCGATTCCGAACTGGACGAAGTTCTCGCAAAGATCACCTCGAATGACAAGCCGAACTTGAAACGAGCAGTGCTCCCGAACCGTTGGGTGGCGTTGCTTTCCGCAGCGGCAATCATCGGGTTTGCGTTCATCGTCGGTTTCCTTTGGCGAAGCGAGTCCGGTCATCGCCCCAATCAATTTGTCGATTTGCTGATCGCCGATTTCGAGCATTTTCAGGAGAAGGGTCAGCCGCTGCAGATTGCCTCATCGGATCCGATTGAGGTCTCAAATTGG
>JBGTDB010000310.1:0-5937 GCA_041748515.1 Phycisphaerae bacterium | reverse complement strand
CTTCCTTGATTCGCTCGATGACCTTCCATGCCTCTTTGCCGCCGCTTATGGCGATATCGAGGTTGAACTCGCGAGCCAGGTCGAGCGCCCGGTTGATCTCGTTCTCTGAATTAGCCTCGAAGACAAATCGCTTCGAACGGGCCAGCAGCGGTTGCAGTGTTTCAAGTGCCGCGTCAACCGGCGCGCGGGTGGTGTTAGTCGGATGGCGCTGGACATACTTGGTCACCTCCGCGTGCCACGCAGCGTCGAGTAGCACCTGCCGGAACTGAGCCACGACGCCGAGCAGGGTCTGCGGATATGCGCCTTCTTCGCCCGTTGAGAATGATCCATGCAGGGCTGATTCGGCTGCGACGATCGCCCGGCGGATCGGCAGGTCGGAAAGATTGATGACGTCACTGGTTCCGCTGAACACTCCGTCTCGCGGAGCAATCAGTGCTGTGGTGAAGCCGGCCGTGCGATGGGCATCGAGCTGTTTGGCATCCGGGGCGTACGAATCGATTGCTCTGAATTCCGGACGAACGCCTCGCCGATTGGCGAGCCGCGTTTCCGACAGCGGACCCTGTCGGTGATCGGGGTTTTCGTCTTCGACGCGCTCGCGATCCTTCGTGTTTCGGGTGGCCTCGGGAATGCCCAGATGAGAATGGGCATCGATAAATCCGGCGTAGGCGACCATTCCCTTGCCGTCAATACGCTCGGCATGGGACGGGATGACCACATCCGCTCCGGCTTCGACAATTCGGCCCTCAACGATCAGGATGGTACCCGCCTCGATCCTTGTTCCAGGCTCAATCACGATTGCCACGTCTGTAATGGCCGTTGGAGATCGAAACTCAGCCAATGCCGGAACTGACAAGACGGCGGCAAGACAGGCAAGACTGCCCAGGGAGGCGGGGACTGACCGTAAACAAGTGTGTCGCTTCATCAGGTTTATCCTGTAATTGGAAGGCTGGGGGTGCGCTTACAGAGCCTGTACGCGGCAACGGTCGCTCACGGCCCCGGACCGATCGGGGAATCTTAGCGAAACGGCCACGCCGCGTCGATCGGGCGGATTGGCTGACTGAGTCTGCCTGGTAAGTAGAGTATAATTTGCTCTGATCTGGCTGGCCTTGGGATTACGGGCAGGGTGCAGGCCCCGGAAACGGATAAGGGAATTCTTTGATCCCTTCAACAGCGAAGCTGAGATCAAGAACGTTAATCGATCCTGTCATCGGGTTGGGAAAGTTGTCTCTGAGCCATAGACGGTACTCAGGAAGCTCATTCGGTAGATCTTTGATCTTGTCGGCGATGGCCGCGACATCAACCACATTCACAATTCCGTAAACTGAGGCAACATCTCCCCAGAGACCGGTGCCGCCAATGCGTTTGTCGCCCTCGCATGGATCGATCGGGAATAGCGGGACGCCATTCTCGAGGAGTATTTCAATCTCGTAAACGGAACTGGGGACAACTTCGGCCCCGGTGACGTGAATCACGCGCCCTTCGAAATCCGTTCCCCAGTCGCGAATCTCCGCGGCGCATCCAAGCCGGACGCATGGGTAGTCCGCCTGCGCCAATGAGTCGGGACAGTAGAGAACCGGGATGCCGTCCGAATCGCGAAAAGTATTGAAGAATCGATACTTCCCATCGAACTGAGAGAAGTCAGGGGAGTCATCCTCGCCAGACGGATTGTGCAGCGACACTAACTTGATGCGAATGGCCGTTTGCAGACCCGCGAAGTCGTTCGGCAGGAGGAACGAAACGAATCGGCACTTGAGCGGATCCGTCGGATTGGGCCCCGCGGGCAGGGGCGGGCAGGATGCGCATGCGCAAGTACATTCGCCCATCGGGTCGCCGGGCGGACGGCACTCGCCGATGTCACAAGGGAATTCCAATCCGTCGCATTGCTCGGCGACATTGAGCAATCCATCTCCGCAGAGGGGCGGAGGGCACAAACAATCGGCGAGGCATCGGCCCGGGCACGCATTGTCATCTAGTCCGTCGCATTCTTCGTGTCCTTCTTTGATGTCATTTCCGCATTCGATATCGCAAGTACAATCAGCCCGGCACGCTCCGGGGCACAAGAAATCGCCCGGAAGATCGACCGCATTGCCGGGATCGCATTCTTCACTCGGGTTGCGAGTGCCGTCGCCGCAATTGCCCGGTTTGCCGCAGAAACATGCGAACAGATCGCCAGGAGGAAAGCAGGCCCCGGGACATAGTTCGTCATCCGTCCCGTCGCATTCTTCGGCGCCGCTGCGAATGTTGTCGCCACAGAAACCGCCGAAGCACGCGGCTGAGCGCGCCCCGTGGTTGGGCGCGGCCGGTGGATTGAATTCTCGTCGGCACGAACCAGTTGTTGCGTCACAAGATTCAATTCCGTTCTCATGGTCTCTGTCATCGCAATTTTCGTCCGGCGTTGGGCAGCGGCCGCCGGGACAGTCGGCATCGTCCATGCACTCAACGCGGCGGTTGATCGCGTTGTCGTCGCAGAAGCGCAGACGACAATCGACGAGGCAGAAATTACAACAACCGATCGGGCAATCCTCGTGCGAAACACAGGGCTGGCCGAAGGCGATATCGCCCGTGCATCGGCCGAAGCCTTCCATGCAAACCTCAGTCGGGGCGACATTACAGCAAGTGGCGGGCATTCCGGCCGCGCAGAAACCAGCTTGATCGCAGTACTCGAAGCCGTTGCAAACCAAACCATCGTCGCAATCCTCGTCATTTGTGCAACCTATGGGGCCTGCAATGACGGAACCACCGGGATTATTAAGATTGTATGAAGACGCTGTCGCGACAATGCCTGATAGAAGAATGATTCGAACGATTCCTCGCATCAGAAATGCCTCCTAACAACTTGACCTCTCGACTTGGGGAGACCCTGCTAATTATACTTGGCATGTTTGGGCGGGTCAATGAGGATTGTCCAAGTGGCTCCAGCATCTTTCAGACCTGTCGCAGTGGGGACAGTGTGCAATTGACCATCTGACATTCGACGGTAGCCTACACATCGTGTGAGACACGGGGAAATGAATGACCGCAATTGAGGAGTTGGGTCGATGGTATCGGGCAAGACCATCATGATTGTCGAGGATGAGGCGGACCTGCGCGATATTCTCTGCTACAACCTCGAGAAGGAAGGCTATGTTTGCCGGTGCGTTGCTGACGGCGGCAAAGCCATTGATGAAATTCGACGGCAACCACCGGATCTCGTGATTCTCGATCGCATGATCCCCGGCCGGTCGGGCGACGAAGTGGCCATGGCCGCGCAGCGCGATCAGCGAACGGCCGGGATCCCCATTATCATGCTGACGGCCAAGGCCGAAGAGTCCGACCAGCTCGTGGGCTTTGCTCTTGGCGCACTCGATTATGTCACCAAGCCGTTCTCGATGAAGGTTCTCATGGCCAGGGTGGCGGCGGCGTTTCGACGGCCCGACGCACCGAAAGCCGAAACGTCCAAGCAGCTTTCCGGCGGACCGATCAAGCTGGACGAAGCCCGACACGAAGTGACGGTTGATGACACACCGGTGAACCTGACGACCACGGAGTTTCGCATCCTGCGAACTTTGATGTCGGCAGCCGGGCGGGTTCTCGATCGAACGCAATTGATAGACGCCGTGCTCGGGCCGACCGTCGCGGTGACCGACCGGACGATCGACGTTCATATCGCCGGGCTTCGCAAGAAGCTCGCGGGCGTTTCCCGCGCAAACGCCCCAGCGCCATCGGATCCCGCCCAGTCTGATCCGGCCTCAATAGGTGACGCCGCCGCCTGGGTTCAGACGGTGCGCGGCGTAGGCTACACATTTCGCGAGCCACAATAACCATTTACGGGTATGATTTCCGCAGTCCGGCGAACGTGGGTCGGACATGCGATTTCAAGCGGCTTCGTGTGGCGAGCCGTTGCGAGGCGACGCGGCCGGGGCGCGGGAAGAGTTCATGAGGCTCGGGCGGTTTTTCTGGAAGTTGTGCCTTGGCAACGTGGCCCTTCTCGCGCTGATGATGGGCGCGGGCGTCTGGCTGGCCATCGCCGAGCTCGATCGGTTTCATTCCGAGGAACTCACGCCCTATCTTCGTTCTCAGGCGGCATTGCTACGGGCCTATTGGGACGACGAGCTGTCTCGAATGGACGCCCCACGGCTGGATGAACTGGCCAAGCAGATCGCCGAAATGGATTCGGGCGGTGTGCGCGTCACCGTCATTGCGACTGACGGCCGGGTTCTTGCCGATTCGGCGGCCGACCCAAGCAGCCTGTCCTCTTACGCGGAACGGCCGGAGTTTATAGAAGCTCTCGCCGGCGGCGAGGGTCAGAGCACGCGCGAGTCCCGCAGCATAGGCTTGACCATCAAGTACCTCGCGGTGCGCGTCGGGCCGGAGGATTTGCCATTAGGCGTGCTGCGACTGGCCACTCCGATACTGCCGATGACTGGCCGGGCGGCGTTTATTCGAACGCTGCTCTGGCCGGTGGGTTTCGTCGCAATTCTTGCGGCCGTGGGATTGGCTGTCGGGCTGGCCATGCTCTGGAGCGGGCATGTTCGCCGCCTGACGCGAACCGCCCAGCGCCTGGCGCGGGGCGATCTGGCCTCGCCGGTCGATGATTCCGGCAGCGACGAGGTGGCCGCGATGGCCCGCTCGCTGAACCGCATGCGAGACCGCCTTTCGCAACAACTTCATATGATCGACCGGCAGCGAGAGGTGCTCGAGTCGCTGCTCAGTCGGCTGAACGAGGGCGTCATCGTGGCGCGAGCCAACGGCCGGATCGTGCTGCTGAACGCCGAGGCCTCGCGCCTGCTGAACGTACCTGAGCTGCACTGGGGCGACGCCGATCAACAACGGCGGCTGACTGTCGAAGAGTGCGTGCCTCAGCACGACCTGCAAAGGCTGCTCCTGCCGAATGGTTTGGAATCTTCCAATCGTGATTCGTACGACGCGAATTCGCGGGTGGCCGCCGACACCGGCGAAGCCGGATTGAAGCGGGCGATGCCCGCCGGCGAGTCGTCCGAAGCCCGACTTGATATGCAGGGGCCCAAGGGTCCGATCTCCGTTCTGGCCCGAGCCTCGGACATTTCGCTTCCCGAGTCCGCACCGGGCGGCCGAGTCCCTTCGCTTGCGATACGCCCCGGACAAACGGCCACACTTGACGATCCCCGATTTGGCGAAACCCCGGTTGTGGGGTCTTCCCGTAGGCACCCGGCGGTGCCGAGCGGCATGGAGCGCGCTCGCCTGCTTGTGCTGACCGACGTGACGGATATGACCCGGGCCATGAAGATGCGAAGCGATTTTGTGGCCAACGCGTCGCACGAGCTGCGCACGCCGCTTTCGGCCGTGCGGGGGGCAGTACAGACGTTACTGACCATGGACCTAGCGGCCGAGGCCCCGGCCGCGGCCAAGTTTCTCAAGATGATCGAACGGCATAGCTCCCGACTGGAGGCGCTCGTTGCCGACTTGCTCGAGCTTTCCCGGCTGGAAGCCCCGTCAAAGAAATTCACCTCCACCACGATTCTCTTGGGGCGATTGTGCGACGACTTGCAGGGCCGGTGGGCCGATGCGATTGCGGCAAGGGGGCTGCAATGGGAGCTCGACCTCGATCCGCAAGCGTCGAAGATCACGGCCAACGCCCACCTGCTGCACGTTATTTTGGACAACCTGGTGGAAAACGCAATTAAGTTCACCGAACCGGGCGGGCGCGTTCGAGTAATTGTTCGCAGGGCGGGCGCGGATGGAGCGAGTTCGCCTCCTCCAATGGGCACAGTTCATTCCGGGGCGGGACAGTCAAACACGAGTCGCATGACTCAATCCCCGACGGGCGAAGGCGGCGTGTCAATAACCATTGCGGATACCGGCTGCGGCATTCCGCGAATCGACCAGGAGCGGGTGTTCGAGCGGTTCTATCAGGTGACCGCCTCGCGCTCGCCGCTCGAAAGCCCGGAGAAGCGCGGCACCGGCCTGGGCCTTTCCATC
>JBGTDB010000309.1:0-7725 GCA_041748515.1 Phycisphaerae bacterium | reverse complement strand
GCCATCCTGAGACAATTCGCCATCGCAACCTCCTCCAGCCAACCACTGGCTGGAAAAGGTGTGACAACGAATCAACGCCTCCTCAAGATGGCCGGTTTTCACCTGCCCAGGACTGGCCGGTTTTGCCCGCCCGATGACATACTGCCGGAGAATTTCGGCGAGGCCGTTCTCAGCCAAGACAGATTCAACTCCTTCCTGGCATTGCTCGAGGCCCTTGAGTCGTCCCCGCCAAAAGTACCCTATCGCTCGGCGCTGTTGACAGCTGCAGGCGATTCAATGGTTGAGGCGATCATGCAGTTTCTGGGGCGCCCGGAGGGGTTCGGAGGTAAGTATGACGACCGCATTATGCTCATGGGCGTTTCGATGGTCTCCGTCGCGCCGGGCAAACTGACACGGCGCAACCACGCCGCTGACGTAGCAACCCGGGTGGAATACGTTTGGAAGCCCGCGCGGCCGGACGCCCTGCGATTTCTTCTGCCCGACGAGAACGCATTGTTCTCGCTATTAAAGGCACTATCGCGCCATGATGAATCCGCATTCGAGAAGCAGTTCAACATGCCGGGAATCAAAGAGGCGCAGAGCTATCAGGAATATCGGAAAGCCGTCGACAGGGAATCAGCAAGTCGCGACGTGCGAGTTTCCTCCGAAAGAGCGGCTATGCTAAAGAGCCGCATCGACGCAGGAGAAAGATTATTGTCACTATTCAACGCTAAGGAAGTCGCCGCGAACGAGCTGAGCAAGCACGCAAATATCCTGCTCGACGAGAATGAGTCGGAGGTTCATGACGTTTTACAGAAAAAGGACATCGCGCGTATTTCGAAGATTCTTCGTGAGCTGCGCGAGCAACTCAAGAGCGAAGAACTCTTGAGAAACCGAACGATAATCCAGTCCCTGACTGACGCTGAAGGCCTGACGGACAATTCGGGCACAACGGAGATGGCCTTTGAGCTCGTGCCCAACCCGGAAAACCCCGCCGAATTCACTCTCAAAGAAGCTCGCTTCCCATCTACGCCGGTAATTTCGGCCGTATCGCCCATGACCGAGGCTCAGACACTGGATCTGGCGAGCAGCATTCGTTCCCAGCAGGCCTTCGCGCTGAAATTGGCACTCGTCGTTGCCGGATTCGGACAGGAGGGCCAACTCCAAAACCTATTGCAGCACGTGGACCGCTTGGAACAAGACGCAATTTTGCGCACGCCGCAGAACACCGTCGCAGCTTATAGCAATGCCGGCGGCGTGTTTGGTTACCAGATCGGGCCGGCCCTGGTCGGCGTAGAGGACTTCATTCCCGGCCGCCGCCGAGGAGGTTTGTCTGAAGCGGTCGACGAGGGATTGCGCGGAAAATGGACGCCCGGTCCCGACCGTGTTCTGCAGCGCCAGAGTTTTCCGGCGATGATTTTTGTGGGAGTTGTCAAGGATGACGTGCGGCCGCAAGTCAGGCGGCTGCAACGGCCCGACGGAACTCGCGTCTGGCGGATCGTAGAGCCACAGCTAAAGTTCACCCAATCCACCCGTTGGCTCCCGCTCGAATCAAACCGAGGAGGCGTCGATCGCACGCCGCATGGAATCACGGAGTCCGCACGCCTGAAATGGGCCTATGATCTAGGGGCTGCGCGGAAGTTTCTGGACGATTCTCGTAGCGGTTGCTCGGCGAACAGGCACTTTAGAGAATTCGCACAGAATCGAATCGAATTGCTGTATGGCCAGGCCCTGCTATCGGAGTCCACGCAACCATTGCCACTCGAGGCATTCGAGCCGACAAATTTCGCGGAAGCACCGGTCATAGAAAGTGTATATCCAATGACGATCGAGCTCGTCAAGGATGCCACAGACTTCCAGATTCTAATCCTCGGTACTGACATCGCCGAGGACGCGGTCGAGGCCGTGAATCTCGTTCAACCGTCGGGCAGTGCCCAAACTTCGAGTCCATCGCGGCGTGATCTGATACTCGTGGACGTTACAGTGGACAAAACCTACAAAGGCCCCGTGCAATTCCGTGTTCTCTGGAGGACAGCCGGCTTGGCGCCAGCGCTGACCCCAGTCGTCATGATCACGCGTGCGACTCCCTGCGACGGCATACGAGATTGCCCGAAAGGCAAGGAAATCACGATCAGACGGGAAACTATGCGCGACGGTTATATCGATTGGCTTGATTGGAGCAAGACCGACGAATTGAAGGTAAAGGCGGAAGGGCAACTCGCCGAGTTGGCCGAGATGTTCCTTCGCTTCACGGGGATGCGTCGTGAATCCTCGGCTTGTGTAGGCCGCGCCACATCGGGCCTATGCAATGTCAGCGTCGATGTGGAGGCCGCGGGTATGGGGCAGCGCAAGTTGAAGCAAAAGGGAGACGATTGCGATGATTGATCGGTGTCACAAGAGCGGCGAAGTTGAGCTAACCCCGCCCGAGTACCGCTGCTTCCATAGTTCGAACGGTGGTTCAATCAGAGTGGAGGTCACTTCGCCGCATGTTGTTCGACTTGAAGTACGCCGTGCCGGGCAGCGGATTGCGTCAACGCAGCCGAGGTGTGGGCTGGACGGGGCGACCTACCATTCTTGTGACTATGAGCTACCCGCTGCGGGCGTTTACGATGTCGTCATACTGAATGACGATCCTGCGGTGTCGACCCCATTCACGGTAGATCTAAGCGTGCACTAATCAGCTAGGCTCGCCCAATGCAATGCGAACAGAAACGTGGCGGGCTGTCGAGCGAGATGCAAACAGTGTCGCCGAAGTACTCGACCGTGGCCGGGCAGTTCTTTCAAGGTAGCCGTACTGAGCGGCGGTATCGTGTCGTTTGGCACAAGAATTTCAAACTGTCGAATTCCAAACATACCTAAGGAGAATACCAGTGATTGATGAAATCCCGATTGGGACTGTGCTTCCTTACGGCGGTAGCATCGACTATTTAGCCCGATACGCAAAGGGCTGGCTGCCATGCGATGGACGTTCACTAGAAATCTTGCATCACCCTCGCCTCTTCGCGGCGCTTGGACGTGGCTGGGGAGCGAACCCACAGGGAACGACGTTCAATCTACCCGATCTGCGCGGCGTGTTTCTTAGAGGCGTCAGTCAGTCTTCCGGACGAGATCCGGAGGCCACAAGCAGAGTCGTCATACTCCCCGGAGGAAACTCAGGCGATAACGTGGGTTCGCTGCAGACCTGTCAGAACCTGCAACACAGCCACGTCGTCAGCGACAATATAGTGTCCGACTCGAGGTATCACGACAACGTTGTGCTTACGCCGCGCTTAACGGACCGGGGATCGCCAAGGGACTGGCCTCATCCCAGATCAACTGGACCTTCGGGCGGGAGCGAATCACGTCCAATTAACGCGAGCGTGTACTGGATCATCTGGGCGCCTGACCCAGAGCCGCGAACGCCTCGCGACGTGGAAGAACTCGATGAGCATCAGCGACTGATTGATGCGATGGGTGCGCTACCCGCCACCAGTAGTCCGCCCGCATAGTTAAGCGTTATTAAAGTGCTCGGAGTGCCTTGCATGGAACCTTGGGCGACAAGCGTCACCACCGTCCAGGTTCCCGTTTCAGGGCAGCCCTACGGCACTCCCTTTAGCCTGAGGGGCGAACACAAGATACGCCACGGCAAGGTCCGTGTCGAACGTGTCCTTGTCGGGCACCCGGTTGATCAGGTTCAGCGTAGGTACTTGCAACGTCGGGTCGTTGGTCGTGAGGTCGTATACAAACGCCGCCAATTGGCGAAGCGTGATTCGCTCGAGGGAAATCCTCGTGGCCTCTCGTTTGTAGTCCGCGTTGGGAATTCGAACAGCCGGCTGGGGCAGGCTGTCCCGCCAGGACGCCCGGGGGATCCCGACGGCATCCACGGACCGCTCGACGAGGGCAAGCAGTTCCTGACTGGTCCGGGTCCGGGGTGCGGCTTTCTTAGGGATTTCGCGAAGCCGCAGGACTTCTCGGGCGTCGTCTTGCATCTGAACGAGTTGCGCCGCGGCAACGCGATACGCGTCCTTTCTTGAGGCAAGGGACCGCCATTGCAGATACCCTAGCCCCGACAATAGAACCGAGAGTCCTGTGAACAGCATCACCCGGTGGAACGTCCTCTTGGCCTCGGCGTGATGTGCGTTCATTCGAGACTCGCGGAGATGGAAAACTCCACGCCTCCGTCGGTGAGCCGTCGGGTTCGCGGCGGACGACTGGAGATGCTCGTCACGCCAGCGAGGGATTCGGCGATGCGTTCCGCGTCCCGGTGCTCGCCGGTCCTTCCGCGAAAGAACAGTTGTCCGGATTCGATGCGCAAGTCGCTCAGCATGATTCGAACGTCGGCAGGCAGTGCGGCGACGGCGTTCCGGAGCACGTCCAGGCCGTGTTCCTGTTCCGTGCCCGGTTGTGAGCGGTTTGTCGAATCGGCCCGGGTCAATCCTTGCAGTCGGAGCTTCTCGGAGGCCAGACGGGCGGACCCGCCGGCCGGGAGCGTCGCGACATTGAATACAGATTGATAGATCCGCTGTTGTTCGGCCCGGACAACGCCCAAATTTCTGTGAAGGGCTCGACCCTGCACGTGAAGTCCCAGGACCAGGATGGACAGCGCCGCAAGGAGCAGGATCGAGCATTGCATCGCAAGATGTCGGCAGGCATTTGAGGCCCGTCCGCCGGCCAAGGCCCCGGTTCGCAGATCGAGATCGGACAACGCGGCGGCGCGTGCCAGGACCTCGACGGCCTGATCGCCGCTGAAAGTGACGTCTCTACTTTCTGGATCGGAATGCGTTGGGGGACCGCCCGCCGTATCGGCAAACGCGGAGCTTTGAAGGTCCAGGAACTTGCAGCCGTCGAGAGGTTCGGCCGGGTCGGACCAAAGTCGCCGGACCAGTTCTGTCTTTGAATCTTCGAGGTCTTTCTTGTGACGATGAACGACGGCGGTAGTCGGATGCGAACCCGTCGTGCCCCCCTTGATCCAACGATCGTCCACGATCAGGAATCCCGGTTCGTTGGTTTTTTTGCCGGCGGAGGCCGTCATTAGCGCGACGACGTCCACGGAAAGACCCGCCAGGTCGACGTCTCGTTCCGCAAGAGCGTCGATCAACCGGCGTACGGGATCGAGCGGAACCGCCACGCCCAGGAACGATTCGGAACCGGTGGGTACAAACGTGCAGGCCACGGCTTCGAGAGGCAGCGGAAGAAACGGTTCGAACTCGTAGGCCAGGGCCTCCTGCGACGGCCGCCGCTTCCCGCCGACGATCGGATGCACAAAACACCAATGAAGCGGCAGTACCAGCATGACGTCGTCATTGGGCTGCCGGATCGTCGCGATCGCGCTAACCATCGCCTCGACAAATGCGTGACCGTCGGCGTCGGTGCCAAGAGCCGTCGGCGCCGAGCATGCGACCGCCGAGCGCCGGCCGACCGTGATTCCCCTTCGGTGGGTTTCGAGCCTGAGGGCGTGGATCTGTTCGTCGGCGATCAGGCAGATAACCTGGCGGTTCATCGCCGGCCCTCCGACTTGGGGAGTTCGACCCACACCAGTCGATCTCCCTGGGCCAGCTGCACGCGGCCCGGCTCGATCGAGCGGACCACGAACCCGCCGATTCCCTCGTCTAGCCCACGAAGTTCCGGCCGTCCGCCCGGACCCGCAAAATGGGCAAACCGCCCCTGTGCGTCAACGAGCGTGGCCAGCAGAACCGGGGCGTCGGTTGTTTCAGGGGGCGGCGCCTGATCGGGGGGCGGCGGAACCAGAGGTTGCTTTAAGTCCCGCTCCCAGATCGGAGCGTACCACGCCAGGGCGGGAGGAGGCGACTTGAGTTCCAAACGATCATGACCCGGCGACGAAGTCTCGGGGAAAGTCGGCGGCGTCGGAAAGGATGCCCAGAATCCGAGGACCAGGAACGTAATCCCGCCGACCAACAGTCCGCGAAGGAGCCGAAGTCCTCGGATGAGCGTCTTGATTCTGGCCGGCGCTACCACGTGACCATTCCTCGGTGTAAGACTTCCAGTCGATTGGCCCGATGGCCGGCCACGACGAACCAGCGCCGCCGGTCGGCTCCAATGATCGTGTCCACTTCGATAGCGTAGCGACGCAGGTCAAATCCGACCCGCTGGGACACCGTCTGCCGCAGTTCCGCCGGAACTCGTTCCAGGGCCGTCCGAAAGAAGTTGATCGTTCGGTCGGCGGGCCGCATTTGAAGAATCGCGTCCGCCAGTCCAGGCGGCAAATCGGACAGCGCGGCGTCCAGTACCGCCGCGTCGCATCGACGCAGATCGACCCGCCCGTCGCCCCAGAGGGTCACCACGTCGGACCAGGTCGGGTGAAGATCTTCATCCTCGTGAAGTCGAAGGATCTGCCCGGGTTGGACATCCGCAAGGAGCTGATCGAACCAGTGATAGGACAGGGTGCGATCGGATTGACTCGCGGTTGCGACGGGCTTCAGGTCAACCTGCGCCGGGGCCAGCCCCGACCGCGAGCCGAGCCGAGTCAGGACACGCGACAGGAGGGGTTCTTGATCCGGCCGGTTGAACCAGCGCGGGTGGAACTTGGCTCCCTCGTCTCGGAGCGTGCCTCGGATTTCGACATCTCCGATCGCAAACCGCAGCCCCGTCGTCCCGAACCGGTCGAGCTCGTGGAAAAGGTGCTTGGCCGACGGTCCGGCGAGAATGTCCTCGATTAGGAGCAGCCCGCTTTCCAGGGCCAGATCGTGTTGCAGCGTGCGATCCCGTCGAGCGCCGACGGCTCCGCCCACGGCGCCGACCGTGACCACCTGGGCGGTGACGGCCGTCATCAACGCGATCAACAGCATCGTCGTCAAAAGGACGAAAGCCCGGGACCTTCGAGGCGTTAGTCGTGTTCGATCAGCGGTCATGGTGCAGTAGGAAAGTCCTTTCCGCGGTCGGGCCGTCCGCCCAAGTCAGATTTACCCGCAAAGCCGTCGGTGCGAGGCGAGATCGTGAGGAATGCGGGAACGCTTCGATCCATTCGTCTCGAACCCGAACGGTCACCCGGCAGCTTGCCAGGTTCGTTGCGACCGTCTCCCGTCGCGGCTTGGCATCGGGAGCCGTCCGATCCACGACCTCCCGAACCAGGTCGAACGTGGTCGACTGTTCGTGCAATCGGTAACGTATCGTCGCCGGATGAAGGGGCAGGTGCAACGCGTCGACGGCGTGCGAGGCGGCCAAGGCGTTAAGCTCCAGCAACCCGTGGGGATCTGGCGACACGCGAACTGAGTCCGCGTCTGGCAGGAGTCGCCGCAGGTCCAGGGCGACGCCGTCCAGTAGCTGCGCTTTTCGCTCGAGGACGCCTAAGGTCTCTTCGACCTTGTCTCGAACCCGGGTCATATGCACCGCGATGCTCCCGGTGAGGGCGGCGACAACCGAACTGAGGGCAAGAGCCAGGAGCAGTTCCACCAGGGTGAAGGAACGCCGAGAACGCTTCCCGATTCGTTTACAGCGGTTCATCGGCCCTCTCCAGAAACGTGTACGAGGCAATGAGTCTGGATTCGCCCCTTTGGGTCCGAACGATGCGTAGCTGCACTTCCTGCAGAGATTGCACTTGGGCGCTTAGGTACGGTCTTGAGATTCGCTGCCAGGACCAGTCGGCGTGGGATTCAAAAGATCCCTGTGTGGCCGGGCCGTCCTCGGGCGGATCCAGTTTCCAATCGACGAGCAGTTCATGAGCCAGGTCGCCCGCCATTTGCCGCTCTCCGACGGCCTGCATCGACGACAGGGCCCGACTCTGGGCGAGAAGCAGCGCCGTCGCGGTCG
>JBGTDB010000308.1:0-2732 GCA_041748515.1 Phycisphaerae bacterium | reverse complement strand
AATCGAAAGTTCCGGCGGGTAACGCCCGCATAAGCCCGGCTCTGCCGGGGGTAATCAAGGAGGATTGCTCATGTCACGGATCAACAGCAATGTCCCGTCGCTGATCGCCCAGCGTCATCTGGGTATTTCGCAACGGGCGCTGAGTCGTTCTCTGGAGCGGCTCTCGAGCGGCCTGAAGATCAATCGCGGTGCGGACAACCCGGCCGGGCTGATCGTTTCTGAACGGCTCCGCTCGGAAATCTCTGTTGTCAATCAGGCGATCGACAACTCGGCCCGAGCGATCAACGTTATCGCCACCGCCGAGGGGGCACTGGATGAGGTGCAGGCTCTGTTGACCGACATCCAGGCCCTGCTCGTCGAAGCGGCCAACAGCGGTGCGTTTTCCGACGAGGAAATCGCCGCCAACCAACTTCAGATCGACAACGCCATTGATTCGATCACCCGCATCGCCAACACCACGACCTTTGCCGGGCGAAAGCTGGTCAACGGCGAGCTGGATTATGTCACCAGTGGCGCGGTGGCCGCCGAGCTTTCCGATATCAACGTCCTGCGGGCCAAGTTCGGCAGCCAGCCATTCCTCGGCGTGGATGTCAACGTCTCGATGTCCGCCCAGCAGGCTCAATTGGGCTTTGCCGGCCCCGGCCTGGGTGCCAGCGGCGTCACACTGGACGTTCGCGGACCCGACGGAATCATCACTCTGACCTTTCCCGCCAGCGCTACCACGGTGGACATGGCCGCGGCCATTAACGCCCAATTGGACGCCACCGGCCTCATCGCCGACGTAAGCGGCGTGGGCGGCTCGGCCGGTCTTCTCATTCGAAGCCTGGATTACGGAAGCGACGCATTCGTCAGCGTACAGGAACTGAACAACGCCGGGTTGTTCCAGGTTGTAGATCGCGACGGCCAGACCGTTCAGCGGACCAAGGGACGGGATACCGTCGCCACCATCAACGGTATCGCTGCTACCGCGGACGGATTGAAACTTGGATTCAGTTCGTCGTTGCTGAATGTGGAGATCGTCCTTTCGGAGGACTTCGGCGGCGGGGCTACCGGGTTGGGAACCTCCAGTTTCGCCATCACCGAGGGCGGAGCCCTCTTCCAGCTTGGCCCGCAGGTGAACACTAACTTGCAGGAGAACATCGGCATCAAGAGCATGCAGGCCAACAAGCTCGGCAACTCGATTGTCGGCTATTTGTCCGAGCTCCAAAGTGGCCAGGCGAGGTCTCTGCGAACCGGAAACTTCCAGCAAGCTTCCAAGATCGTCGAGGACGTCATCACCCAGGTGGCGGTGCTGCGCGGCCGGCTGGGAGCGTTTGAACGGAACACGCTCCAGACCAACATCCGGCAGCTTCAGATTACCACCGAGAACCTGATCGCGTCCGAGTCCGTCATCCGTGACACCGACTTTGCGGTCGAAACATCGGAGCTGACCCGGTCCCAGATTCTCGTGCAGGCCGGTACCAGCGTGCTGACCATCGCCAATGCCCAGTCGCAGAACGTCCTGACGCTCCTGGGCGGATAACAGTCGGCCGCAAAGCGCCGGCCGCACAAAACTGAATCGGCTTTCCCGAGCCCCGGCATTCATGCCGGGCGGATACCCACTCCGCCCGGTTTGATTGTCGGGGTTCGGTTGCGCGCCGATGTCATCCGGGCGCATCATCGCCGCCAATCGGCGTTGCAACTTCCCGGCCATCCCGTTACATTTCACCTCAACGGGCCGGAACCCGTTCTCGAAATGGTCCAACCGAATTGACCCGGGTGCCAAACGAGCGCACGCCTGCCGCCTGAGGGGTGAACCCACACGGACGCGGCGACGCCGACGGTCCAAACCCGCACATGGCAGGCAGGCACAGCGTTCAACGGCCCCAAACCAACACGGAGAACACCCATGAACCGTAAGCTTTCAACTCCTCTGGCCGCTGTTTTCTGCTCGATCTGCCTGACGCCCGCCATCGCCCGCGCGGCCGCCAAGGAGTTCGACTTTCGCGATCCTAAAGGAGCCAACTCGATTTCCTTTGTCCTCGACTCTCTCCTCGAACCAATCATGGGCGTGACCACCGGAATTACGGGGAAGGTCACGTTTGACCCGGCCAACCCTTCGGCCACAAAGGGAAAGTTCGCCGTGGATGCCAAGTCGCTCCACATCGAAAACAAGGGCATGAAGGACGCCCTCCACAAGGAAGACTGGCTGAATATCGCCAAGTATCCGACGATCGAATTCACGATTTCTGAGGTCAAGAGCGTCTCAACGCCCGAGTCCAATGTTTTCGTGATGGACGTTTCCGGCGAGCTGACCTGTAGAGGCGTGACCAAGCCGATCAACACCAAGGTGACGGCCACTTACCTGCCCGATCAGCTTGGAAACCGAACGCGCGGCACCACCGGCGACCTGCTCGTCCTGCGCTCCAACTTCGTGATGAAGCGAACCGACTATGGCATCAAGGTCGAAATGGGCGACAAGGTTGTGGCCAACGACATCGAGCTTCGCGTGGCTATTGTCGGCGGCCACAAGAAGTAGGGAGGCACTCGCCGATTCGGGCCCCGACCACATGCGAGCCGCGCCCGGTTAATCCGAGCCGCGCCCGTTAGGATAATAGTGTCCGGGATTCTTCATCATCAACCCTGAACACACAATTGACAGAATCTTAACTTGCGCCATCGCTCGGCGTATGGTCTACTGCCGTGCATGGCTGCCAAACGCCGCGAACCGCTGGATCCTGATTCCCTGACGC
>JBGTDB010000307.1:0-4067 GCA_041748515.1 Phycisphaerae bacterium | reverse complement strand
CAAGCCACGCCGCGGGCCCGAGCAGCCCGGCCGTCACCACCGACGCCATGATGGTTCGTTGTCGTCGTTGCGCCATGTGTCGTCTCCTCAGCAAGACCGTCGAATGGATCATAACCGGCCGGATTGTAAGCACGCGGAGTCGGTCCCGCAAATTGTCAGAACTTGCAGACCGGGGATGCTACAGACTTATATCGACGCTTCGTGCTCGGGATTGAATCGGCGGTTTGAATCGCTGGCCACAGAGCGGAAGGCCGAAGAAGTTACTTACGGCGGTAGGCTGAGGTTGAGGCGTCGAATGACCCTGTCCAGATCATGCGACCGGCTCCGGGCGGCCCGGCCTTGGTGCGCAAGAATCGAGGCGGACCTGACCCATGCAAGGGATTAAGGTCCGCCCCATTGAATACCCAAGCAACGGCAGAGGCTAGGTTCGCTCGGCCTCAGTCTTTGCCATGTTGTCGCGAGTCCGCTGAGCGGTGGCTTCGGACTGCCAGACACGAACGTCAGAAATCTCGACGGAGCCGTTCAGCGACTCGATCGGCCATTTGGACAGGCCCCGGGTTCGGTGCAGGACAATATGTCGAGTCGCCCCCGGCATGAGCGGCCCGCGCCAGTCATCATCGACGGCCAGGGGGGTGGCCACGATCGACGTCCAGTCCCGCACGGGTACCAGGTCCGGGTTCAGCGCCGCCACTCGAACCGCCAGCAACGATACGATTTCGTCACCTTTGTTCGAAACCGTTATGACCGGGCGAACGCTATCGGCTTCGTCGGCTACGAACCGTACGCTTACGTCGATGTTTCGGGCATACTCAGGCGCTCGGCGATCGTTGAGTAGGTCACCGATCGCCGGCGGCAATGACGTCAGGAGCTCAGGCAGGCCGTCAACCGTTTGATTTACGAGGTTCAGCAACCCGGTGGCCTTCTGGTCCGCGATCCTTAGGCCGTACAGTGCAACCGATGTACCGGACAGAATCCCAACGCCGATCACACCGAAAACTCCGAGGAAAAGCGCGGTAATCGGCGACATGCGTGATCGAGTTTCCATGGTCTGACTCCTTCGCAACATATCAAGTCCTTCCCCTGTTGGGGTGATTACGGATGGCTGCGCCCATTACCCAAAAGCCAGGTAGTCGGGCGACGATTCGGCGGCTTTCCGCCGATCCAACCATGAATTCGCGGACCGGTGGTGAATATTTCGACGAATGAAATCGTTGTCGGGGAGGGCGGAAAGGGCCGTCCAGCCCTGCGTTATTCGACTAGCGAAGTGAGTCGTTTGGCGATAGGTTCGACTTGGTCTCGTCCGGATCGCGTAACCAGATTGAACAAGTTGTTCATAATCTCGCAGAATTCCTGAAGGTCGGTGAGCCGTTTGCGAAGCACCTCCGCTTCTTCATTGGCCTCGGCGACCCCGTTTTTTCGAGCCGGTTCGACCATTTCCAGGCACCGCTCGATTGTTTCGACCATGGGCTGGACCTCGCGGCGGCGGCGCTCTCGGAGGATCGTTTCGAACATCTGCCAGACGTCGCGATCTGCCTCGAAATACTCCTTTCGATCGTTTCTCCGGTGATTTCGGCTCACAAGCCCCCAATTCACAAGCTGCCGCAGATTGGTGCTGGCGCTGCCTCTGGAAACTTCGAGCTGCTCCATCACGTCATCCGTGCAAAGTGGGTGCGGTGCGAGGAACAAAAGGGCGTGGATCTCGGCCATGGTCCGACTGACCCCCCAGCTCGCGGCCATCTCGCCCCAACGGCGGACGAAGAGGCTTCGGGCGGAATCGATAGGGGCTTGAGTCATTTGCGATCCTTTCAGAATGTACTGAAAATATAGCACAAGTCATAGGATATTTCAAGGTCCGATAGGCAATCTCATTTTTGTCGTAAGAGGTCACAAAAAGGGCGTTTCTGATTCGCTGGTGGCGGTTGGTCGATGGGTCGGAAACTGAATCTAATAATCACCGATTCAACCGCATCGAGTCACTCTCCATCCGGAGATCGAGAATGGTTAAGGCCCCCAAGAATACAGGGTTCACTAGGCCCCGAAGCTCTTTTTTTAAGTCATTCGGTAGGGGCGCCGGCTTCACCCTCGTGGAAACCGTGGTGGCGATGGCCGTGATGGTGATTTTGCTTGGAGGGGCGGCTTCCGCACTGATGCTGGCGTCGCGGGCCGTCCCGACAAACGACGGTTTGTTTCGTCGCACCGTGGAAAGCACCGATGTACTTCAGAAGTTGGCGGCCGAGCTGTTAACCGCAACGGAATTCAGCGAACGAACGAATCGAACCGTCACGTTCCAGGTTCATGATCGCGATGGGGACACGGTGCCGGAAGTCATTCGGTATGATTGGAGCGGGGTTCCAGGCGAGCCTCTCTATCGCTACTACAACCAGTTGCCCAGCGCCGCGATCCTGAACGACGTTCATGTTTTTCAATTAAGCTATCAGCTCGAAGCGACTTCAACCGAAGAGCCGCCGGCGCCCAAGGAAAGTAACGAAACTCTTTTGATCGGCTACGACTCGACTCGAGACCTCGCTGAGCTGGACGTAACGTCCGGACGCTGGATAGGGCAATACTTTCTGCCAACGCTTCCAGCCGACGCAACAGGCTGGAAGGTAACGCGAATTAAGTTCAAGGCTCGCCCGCAATCGAGCTCCGACGGGGCCCTCAGCGTCAAGCTGCGCCGGGCGGACGCCAGCAAAAAGCCAAGCACGGTGCTCGAAGAGAAAAAAGTGAAGGAGATGGACTTGATTGAGGACGTCTGGCACGACGTTTCATTCTCAAGAGTCTCGGGACTTCCGCCGACGGACGGACTTTGCCTGACCGTCGAGTATGCGTCGGGGTCGGATGTAGTCGGCCGGGTTCGATATCGGGACAAGAATGTTTCGATCGTCAACGCCACTCGACTGGAATACACCGGCTCGTGGGCGACATACACCAATCAGGCGATGCTCTTCAGGGTGTACGGCACGGTGACAACCCAAGGCTCGCCGACGGTGGCAGAGGTTTTTTACGTCAATAAGGTAGGCGTGGCCGTTCAGGTAGGGAGCGATTCGTCGTCCCGTGTTGAGACGGGGGTCATGATCCTTAACCGACCGGAAGTCAGCGGGCCTTAAGGTGGGCTACCCGCCGGTGAATACTACCAAACCGGACGACCAGCGTTGGAGGCTAGGCTACCTCGGCCTGCGACTCGGCGGGCTTCCAGTCTCGTTTCATGGGTTTTTCAACTAGGCCCATACGGATGGCTTTGGCCGAAACTGAGATCCGACAGATCTTTCCGTCAATCACGGCGCGGACCCGCTGAATATTCGGTTTGAACTTCCGCCGGCTAATTCCGGTTGTCTTTCGACCGATTCCGCCAAGATACTTGGCCTTGCCCTTGCGGGAGATGGAGTTTCCGGTACGGGTCTTCTTTCCGGTAAAATGACAGGTACGTCCCATGCTTATCACCTCACTGAGCCCAACCGGGCGGACTTCGCCGACCAACTTTGCAAGCCCCGCATTATAGCAGAGGCCATCTAGGCTGCAACCTGCATGCTTACGGCTATGGCGCTTAGCCCAGGCCCTCCCTCGATGGGTTGCTTGTTGCTAGGGAATGAAGCCTTTTTCCATCGCCGCCATAAGAAAGCGCCCCTGTCGATCGGCTCCGACCGCCAGGGGCGCAGCTTACGTTAATGGGATCCCGAATCCCTCCACGCCAATGATTTGCTGGAGGAACTGGTTGCCGAAATGCTCTCTCCTTCTTAGAAGGGCATTCCCGGAGTGACCCTGGCCGATCCGGCTGATTGCAAGCAACCGTAAAGGTTGTCCCGAACGGTAGCCAGGCAAACTTCTATCAGGGCCTCGTTTCCGGCATCGTCCTCGATACAATCGCGGGAATCATTGATGAAGTCCGTCACGCAAGTCTGAAACGTGGGAAGCGGGGGGAGATCATTTCCCCGAAGATTCGTTCCCACAAGCCCGGAGTCGCCGATGTTCAAATCGGGAAGTTCGGACGGTGCTTCAATCTGCGGTGCAGCCTGCATGACGTGCTGTTGAAGCGATGCGATTTCCAAGACCAGGATCAGCTTTTCGAG
>JBGTDB010000306.1:0-7384 GCA_041748515.1 Phycisphaerae bacterium | reverse complement strand
AAATCGGGCGGCAGCGAAAGACGACCCTCATCATCAAAGCCGGCCACGGGCATTCGGCGCGGCTCGAGACTGAGCGTGTCGGGATAATAGCGATCGTAGTACAGGCCCTTCCTGAAGTCGTTGATCTTAACATATTCATCGAGCCGCAGGCCCTGAATGCGAACCGGGGCGGTGAAATTCGTGCGGGGAACCCGAAAGATCCCATACGTTCGAATGATCGGTGTGGCGACCCGAACGACATCTGGAAGTTCGCCGGCCAGGTATTCACTAAACTCCTCGTAGTAGGGGAACCCCTGCATTGTGCGGTTATCGACGACGATCTCGCTGTGCAGTCCGCGCGATCGAGCTCGCACCGTGTCGAGAAAGCCCCCCATCACGCTCATGACCACCAGCACCATGGCCACACAAAGCATGACCGCCGCAATACCGAAAAAGGCAATCAGCTTGGTGTGGAGGTATCGGCGGACAAGGAACCACTTATACATCGACTATCCTTCCTTGCCATCGATGAGCAAAGGGCCTTCTCCGATCGCCTGCTTTACCTGGCGCTGGAGCGGGAACAAGATAACGTCGCGAATGCTCGGGCTGTCGGTGAGTAGCATCACCAACCGGTCCATGCCGACGCCCAGGCCGCCCGCCGGCGGCATTCCGTACTGCAAGGCCGTCACAAAATCTTCGTCCATGACGGCCATGGTTTCGTCGCCTTCGCCCGCCAGCTTGCCTTGAAAATTCTCGGCTTGAACCTGCGGATCGTTCAGCTCGGTGTAAGCGTTTCCCAGCTCCATGCCCGCGACAAAAGCCTCAAATCGAAGGGCAATGGACGGATCCTCCGGATGGCGCCGAGTCAGCGGACAGATCGCGGCCGGATAGTCATGGACGAAAATTGGCTGAATGAGCCGGTGTTCGACCGTGGCCTCGAAGACTTCGTTCACCACGATCGGATCGTCCTTTCCCTTGTGTTCGATGCCCAGGGACTCCGCCTTCTTGCGTACGGCGGTGGAATCGGTCATCTCGACCCCGGCATATTCGCGCAGCAAGTCGGCGTATTTGGCCCGCGGCCAGGGCGTCGAAAAATCGACCACCCGCCCGTGAAAGACGGCCTGCTTGCGGCCGGCCGCGATGCCGTCGGCCGCAGATCGATAGGCCTCCTGATGGCTCTTTTCGGCATAGGCAAGCGCTTCCTGATCGCCGTGCTGCTCGGCAAGACGGGCGCATTCCGCTTCGATCTCGTCGGCCCGTCGCACCACGGCCGATCGGGCCGAAACGTCGTATGCGGCCGAAACCATCTGCTCTACCCGCTCCATCATCACATAATAGTCCGCGTAGGCTTCATATAGCTCGATCATGGTGAATTCGGGGTTGTGCCTGGTGCTGATCCCCTCGTTGCGGAAGTTTCGGCTGACCTCGAAAACCCGCTCAAACCCGCCGACCAGGAGTCGTTTGAGATACAGCTCCGGGCTGATGCGCAGGAAAAGCTCCATATCGAGGGTGTTGTGATGGGTGGTGAAGGGCCTAGCAGCCGCGCCGCCGTAAATGGGCTGTAGCACCGGCGTTTCAACCTCGTAATACCCCTGGCCAACCAAGTAGTCGCGAACCGCCTGGATGATTGCGCTGCGCATTCGGAAGACTTCGCGCACGTCCGGATTGGCGAACAGATCGACGTAGCGGCGGCGGTAACGCAGATCGACGTCAGTCAGTCCGTGCCATTTCTCCGGCGGGGGTTGGAGTGACTTGGACAGCAAGGTGATACGTTCGCACCACAAAGTCAGTTCGCCGGTCTTGGTGCGGCCAATGGTGCCATCGGCCCCCAGAATGTCGCCCAGGTCGAGGAGCTTCAGCACTTCCCACTGTTGATCGCCAACTTCCGCCTTGCTCAGCCCAAGCTGGAATCGGCCGGCCTGGTCCTGAATGGTCAGGAACGCGAGCTTGCCCATGACCCGCAACAAGACGATTCGCCCGGCCACGCGGGCCCGCTTGTCCGACCGGGCGCCGTCTTCGATGCTTAGCCCTTCCGCCTGCCGGCGGAGCTCCGAGGTGGCGGAGACATCCGGAAAACGCCCGCCGTAGGGATCGACGCCCAATTGGCGCAAGGCGTCCCGCTTTGAAACGCGCTGAGTGAATAGCCGATCTTCGTCGCCCATTTTTTCTGTGTGCTTAAGCAGCCCTTGGCCAGCGTTTCCCGGTCCTGTGCGGCACCGCCGTTTCGGCGGTGAAGACACGGGCGAGACGCCCCAGCCACGCCCATTTTCACAGGCTGTTAGGGTGGAATTCCGCAATGGGCCGGCCCCGGGTCTTGATGCCGCGAAGCCGAACCCCTCCTAGTAACCGCGCGGCAGATCGTATATGGGGTCGGGCCATGCGGCAAACCGGCGGCTTAGGCGACGTGCGATGCCGGTTGCTTCAAGAGCGCAAAGAAAGGCCCTCGCCCGTCAATCGAAAACGGGCAAGGGCCGTCATGTTTCATACTAAACCTGTCTGCGCGTCAGTTCTGCGGCAGGCAGGGCGAACTTGGCGGAGTAAGCGTATCCAGCCATGGTTCGTAGGCACCGGCTCCGTTGGCAAGGTCAACGGCGTCCAGAATGTCCAGAGGACTGAGCATGCCGCTGCGATCAATGTCAACGCTGTAGAGTCCAAACGGCGGTACGAATGTCGGGGGATCCGCGAGTGCTCCGGCGAGCAACTGAATGTCGTTTGCCAGCATTGCAAAGTCGCCATTGACGTTTGCCGGACTCGAAGTCATTCGAATGATACTGGTGTTGTCCACCTCGGGGTTGCCGACATAACGGACACTGGTGAAGGCTCCGCCGGAAATAGGCCGCGTAAGTCGCACGACGTAAATGCCCGAACCCGGCGGATTCTCAACCACTTCCTCAATCGAATTGGGAAGGCCGCCCTGATGCACCGTTTCACAATTGATACGCCAGCAGCCGGCCAATCCCACTCCCGGCGGGCCCTGAACTCGGAGCTCCCGAATTCCAAGCGCGGGCGTGATGCTCGACGGCGCGTACGGACGACCCGCATCGATCACGCCCAGTGGCGGATCGATGAACGTAATCGAACCCGCTTCACAGACATTCTGACACGAAACCTTGAGCGTCCCGCTGGGGGCGTTGCCTTCCTGATCACCGACCCGAATCTTATAGCACCGCCCAATGATCGTATTGAATTCAACCGCGGCGCCCTTTGAATTCGGCCCGCAGGTCAGCGGAGAATCCTGCTGACAGTCCAGCGTCGTCGAATGCGGCGGGCAACGACTGCACCCATCGTAGACCGTCAGGTTGATGTCCGGTTCGGTACCCGTCCCCGGGTTGCCGTCGCAATTGTTGACGCGTCCGATGCCGGTGCACGTGGCCGTATAGTTGTACCAAAGATCATGCTCAGTCTGCGCAGCGCAATCGTCGGCCGGACAATTCAGCGAGGCCGGAGCCAGATTGAACGGCGTGTCGCCGTTGGTGATCGGGGTCGCAAGGGCACACCAGTCGTTGGCCGGCGGCCCGACCGGCGGGGTACAAGGCGCGGTCACGCGGAATCGATAGGTCTCCCGCGTCGCGGGTGTCTTCGCACCGACCATGACGTAATAGGTCCGGCCGACGGTCAACCCGCCCACGCAAACCCGTGAATTCCTTCCACCAACCGAGCAACCGGGTGCGTCGTCTGAACACCCAATGGGCGTCAGGGTGGGACACGCCGTCTCGTTGGACGTGGGATCGGCCGAATCAAAAACCATAAGCACCGAATCCAGCGCCGGATTAACACTGTCGCAGGTGCTGACCTGCGCGGTTGTATGCGTGGCTACAAACTTGTACCACACGGTAGCCAGCGCTTTCGGCGGTCGGGGTCCGCAGATGCCCCCTTCACAATCCTGGGAAGTCTGGCAGGCAAAGCCGACCCGGTTACCCGTCAGACAAATGAGGGGCAGGCCGGTATGGCAGCAAACGATCGGATCTGCGTCGTTGGCCGTGGCCGTCGTTCCATCGGAAACGACAAAGGGGGCGTTAACGATAACCCCAAGGGCCCCGGCCCCAGGGCGGCTTCCCCTGCACTCATCATTAGATGGAACGCCGCGACACTCCTCAATTGCAATGGCAAATGCCACACAGAACTCGTCCCACTCAACTTCACAGCACCATTCATCATGATTTCGACAAACAGCACTACAGCACGCGGGATCCTGACAGCCCCTACTTGGGTGTGGTGTCTTGCAGTCGCCTTCGCGACCCAGGCAGGCGTTCAGCGGACACACCTGACCGAAAAGCCCGCAGTACCGTCCTCGTTGCCACTGCCGAAGCGGCTCGAGCGGAGGAATGGCCGCGCATTCGTTCTCTGTTCTGTTAAGGCATTCGTCTAGTTCTTGCTGGTTAAGGTGGCAGCAGGCTGAGCGTCCGCACACAATGCCCGCCGGGAACGGGTTTGGACTGCAAGCGTCGCCCGCCTCCCAGGTCGGAAATAGCAGTTGACCGGGGGGCGGAAAAGTGCAGTTGGCCTGCGCAAGCTGTCGGCAAGGCACCTCGCATGTTCCCGGACTTGCACAATCACTGTTCGAGAGACAACCCTGGCCGTCGCTTGAGCCGCCCTGGCACGACTTGACGAACATGTCGCAGCAGGCGCCAAGTTGAGCGGCGCCGGCACAAACCACGGTCAGGCTCAGCCCGGTGTTGAGAATGCCCGCCGCTGGGATTTCGCAAGTGCCGTTACCCAGATCCCGGGCGAGGAATCCCGCTGCCTGTCCGATGGCGGGATTGATCCCCGGTGCAACGACGCCGCCTGACGTCTGCGGCACCTTGGCCGCGAACCAAAAGTTCTGAATCAGATTGACCGGCGGATTTACAGGGACGCGTATGGTGCGGGCCCGATTGTTGCTGGCACCGATGATCTGCGAATTAAACGTGCCGAGAATTTGACCGCCGCCGCACCCCGTGCGAAGCTCGGTCTGATAGGTCCCCTGGCCGGAGACGACAAATTCGTAGGCGACCAACTGGCAACTCGGCGTCAGCAAATTGACGTTCTCCACGATCCAGACGTCTCCCGGCGGGTTGGTCGCATTTGAGCCAGACTCGCGACGTCTCATGTAAGAAACGCGGCTCGCGGGGCATGTGGCCTGGTCGCCCCAGATCTCGATGTTGAAGCTACCATGCGGCTGATCGGGGAATCCGCCGAAATTTGCCTGGCAGGCCACGCCGGGGAAGTCGAACAAATCCTGGCTGTGTCCCTCCTGTGGCGGGGTTCCGCCAATAACGCCGGCATTGGCCCGTGAAAACGTAAGACCCAGGTAGACGTTCGTCGGAATGGTTATACCCGCGGGCACATTGAATATCACCTTGCGAGGCAGACCGTCATTGAAATTGACCGAACCTCCGGTCAATTGCCGAAGCGGCCGATCCGAGGCGGGAATGACGGCTCCCGGACATGTGTTATAGATCCCGAAGGTGACGCTATAAGGTCCGTCGGCACCGTTCGGATCGACTTTGCCGGTCACCTCGAATTCGATGCGGGTCGGATGGCACGCCCCCGGTGCCGTCACGGACAGGTCGTCGGCAATCAAATTGAATGGACCAGGCGCAATTGCAATCCGCCCCAATGTATTGCTGTAAATCTTGCGCTCGGTAACGCCGGCTACGCTACTTCCTTCGCCTACAACATGCGGAATGAATTCCACGTCCGGCGGGAGCACGTGCGTCTCGATCCCGACAGGAACGATTCCCTGCGAAGCATCGCCCGCCGATTCCGCGTCGCCGCCGCAAGTGCGCGACTCGGCGTCGCACTTCTGCTCGATGACCCGGTCGCTCCCTGTTGCCCGATCCTCCGCCCGGACCGCTGTCGAACCCGCCACCATGGCGCAACACAGCACGCCGATCACCCCGAGCCTTCTACCTTCCATCTGTGTCACCTTCCTTTTCGGACAATCCGGTGGGAACGCCACGCAGCACCCCCATGCGGCCGAGCACAACTTCCAATCGAAACGGACGCCCACACGCGCCGCAACCCGCCCCCGGCAGACAGCCGCAAGGCGCAGAAAGCCGACGCCTGAGAATCGAGCCAATGAGCAACGGTCAAGTCAAAACCCTGCGAGGCGCCCCACGAAACGGTTCCCCAATCGGGTGCCACAACATGACACCAACTGGCTGCATACGGCGCCGAGCCCACCCCGCCCGTACGTCGAATGAACCCCGAAACGTGAGCGCCGGCTTCTCCGACGACGCACCACGTGCTCGTTCCCATAACCTCCGCTGACATTCCACGATAGCTGTCCCCAACGCCTCTGTCAAGAACGGAACCCCCACGGAAGGCCCAAAAACACGCGAAAACCGTCCCTCAGGCCCCCTCCGGACGCGGCGGCACACGTTATCGCCCCAAACCCGAAAGCCCGGGCGACCGGCCAAGTCCGGATAAACCGGCTCACGGCCCCTCCAAGACCTTTCTGAACGCTGAATAATCCCCCGCGTTCACCCGGCCATCGGGCGGGGCGGCATCAAAAAGGACGCAGCACGAGGAACCGGAGAATTCTTTCTCGCCCGTAAAACAATTCTGCATCGAGGCGAAGTCTCGAAGATCGGCCGCGCCGTCAAAATCCGAATCGAACGGCATAAGCTGCTCGCACTCGTCGGGAATCGCATTGCCGTTGCAGTCGAGCGACGTCCCTTCGTTCAGGTCGCACTCGTCCGGCCGACCGTTGTCGTTGCAATCCGACGGGGCAACCTGCAAGACATAGGCCGATCGGGCGGCCTCGCCCGAGAACGGTGGGGTGGATACGCCCCATGCAACATGCCGCCCGCTGATGCTCCACGCCGAGGGGAAGGATTGCGGTGAGTTGACCGGCGGCAAGCTCAAACGCCCCTCCGAAACCCACGCCCCGTTCACGCGACGAAAGATCTGCCCCCCGGAACCCACCGCCACGTCCCCGTGTAGGTCGATTGTCTGCGCTTGACTGCAATACGTCGCTCCCAAGACCTCCGGCTCGCGAATCCATTCGCGACCTTCGCGACGGAAGCTATGCAGAACTTGCTCTGTGCTGAGTATGAATTGGCCGGGCCGACACTCCAGCGCGAGGATCAGATCGTCCTGAATGGCTACGGCAAGCTCAAAAAGCCATGGAGAATCCAACGCAAGCTCGGCTTGTTCCAGCCACAACGACCCTTCGCGCCGAAAAACATGAATGCGATCCCGGTATCGCGGCGCCAGCACAACCCAATCGCCCCAAACATCAATATTCGACCCAACGCCAACACCGGGGTCATTCGCCGGCTTTAGCCCCGCTTCCTCACGGAAATATCCGTCGTTGTCCGACCAACTGAATACATAGGCGAGCGGCGACCCTTCGCGCGTGATCGCCGACACAACCGCCCGATCGCCGTGGGCGGCAATCGCCCAGCCGAACCCGTGCCGT
>JBGTDB010000305.1:0-9041 GCA_041748515.1 Phycisphaerae bacterium | reverse complement strand
ATTCGGCTTCTCGCAGGTGACGGCGATAGTCCTTGGTTTGCTCCAGGAAGGTCTCGAAATTGACAATGCCCACGACGTTGCAGGCCGCGCCAAATAGCTCCGGTGCTTCGGTGATGACCGCCATGGTCATGAACCCGCCATAGCTGCCGCCCCACGCGGCCACCTTGCGCTTTTCGGAATAGCCGTTGTCGATCAGCCACTTCGCCGCCCAGATGCCGTCCTTGACGCTCTTCTCGCGATTCTTGTAGTTGTCGGCTTCGATGTACTCCTTGCCGTAACCGGAGGAGCCTCGAACATTCGGGGCCAGCACGCCGAAGCCTCGCGACACGAAATACTGAAACGCTCGATTAAACGACGGGCGATACTGGGCCTCCGGCCCGCCGTGATACTGAACCAGAAACGGGATTCTTCGGCCCTTCTGATGATCCGCTGGCAAATACAAGAACGCGGGAATCCGCTTGCCGTCGAACGATTCATAATGAATCAATTCCGGCAGGCGAAACGCGGAAACGTCGATTCCCTGCGTATCGGCCTCGGTCAGGGGGCGTGCCGGTTGGGTCGGTTCGTCCAGGTTCCACTTGTAGACCAGGCCCGGCGTGTTGGCGTTGTCAAGCGAATACAGCATGTGCCGGCCCTGAAACCGGATGTTCCCCACAATGCCCTTGTCCAGCCGCGGCGCCGGCAATTCACTGAAATCGGTGGGCTTCCGAAGGTGCAGCGCGCGGTATCCGTCTTCGTTGACGCCGATCGCCAGGACCGTTTTCTCGGTGTTCATCGTCGCCCAATCGACCTCCCGGCCGTTCAGGTCGGAAAGCACTGGCCGCACCGCGCCGGATTTCAAGTCGATGGCGTGAATCTGCTTGAGGTCGCCGCGGTAGTTGGTGTTGACGATGTATTGTTGCTCATCCGGCGAGTACCCCACGGGCGAAAATGACCACTCCTCCCCCTTGGGCGTGATCTCTCGCGTGTCTCCGCTGGAAAGGTCGATCTCGAAAATCTGAGAATAGGAAGCCGAGTTGTATCGCATCACGACAAGTTTTGAGCCGTCGCGATTGAACTCCGCCGCACCGCAGCTGCCCTTTTCCGCGAAGACCTTCTTCCGTTGTCGCGTCGCAGGATCGTAAACATAGACGTAGAAATCCGCCGAAGATTCGTCATTGGCCCGAAAGGCGAACGCCTTCGAGTCCCGCCGCCAGACCGCTCCCCCGAAGACTACCTTGGGATCCTGAAAAAGTGGCTCGAGCTTGTTGGTGGCCGCGTCCATCAGGAAAAGGTCGGACTGTTCGCTGCCGCCCCCGGCGGCGGTGATGGCGATCCACTTTCCATCATCGCTCAGCGAATACCCGCCAATGCCGTCAGGGAAATCGGTGAGCCGCACGGCGTCGCCCTGCGCTCTTCCAGGCGCAACATTATAGAGCTGGTAAATGCCATCCGGATTGTGAATGAAGTAAACACTGCCATCCGGGGCCAGATCGACGCTGCCCGGCCAGCGCATCTTCACGAACTTCGCGATGCCTGTTTCGCCACTTTTTGAGTCGCCGACATCGGCGAGCTTTTCAAGGACGTAATCCTTGTTGAACACAGGCTTGAGAATGATGGGCTCGCTGGGCTTTCCCGGCGGATAAATGAGATTGAGCGGCACTCCGGCACGATCAAACTTCCGCAAGAACGCCTCGATCGCCGGGTCGCCGTCGGTGAAATCGGCCTGGAATGCAACGGCCCCGATTGCTTTGAGCCTCGCGCGGACTTCCGGCGTGTCAATCGCCGATTTCTTGTTGGCTTTACAGGTCACGCAGTAGTCGGCCGTGAAATCCACGAAGGCGATTTTTCCGCTTCGCACAGTGCTTTCCACGTCGACGGCCGACCATTCGCGCCAAGCGATGGCATCGCCGCTCGAATCGGCCAGAGCCGGTCGTGCCCCGATACCGGCAAGTACGATCATCGCCGCCGACAGTAAGATTCGAGAGATTCTCAGGGATGCGATATCCATCATTTCCTCCTCATGATTTGCTCACTGATCTGTATGCATTGGGCAACGGCTTCATCCGGGCGGCATAGGCCCGACCCCCCCGGGTCGCCTATAGGCTGCCGGGAATTCAGCACCCGGTCAAGCAGCGACAGTCGACCAACCAGGTATAAACCAGCCTTCGGAAACCGAGAGTGATGCGCACGAGCATCATAGGACTGAAGGAGTTGAATCGCGGACAGGCAATTTCTCAGTTTTCTCGCATCGCCGATTCCGTCGAGCGGGCGACACCGGCAAGCCATCGAGAACCCATTGAAAAGGGAAGTGCGTAGCCGGCCGTGACCAGATCGAGGTTTGAAAGGCGTGAGCCAATCGCTCGTGAATTCGGCGGCATAAACGCTCGGGTCGGCCATTCGCGGGTCAGTTGACCGATGACCGAACGAGTCAAGAATTCATCCAGAAAGCGTTCGCCGACAAGGTCGGAAACGACGCCGTCGATCATCAATACGGCCTTGCGAAATAGAAGGAGGTCGCCGGAGAATCTCGCCCGCGCGTCCGTGGCCGCTGAGTCAAGCAACCGGGTGAGCCATGAAACGGTCGGAATCAGCATTTCGCGTAGTTCGGCCAGGCCGCGCTCGACAATCGCGAGCAGGCGATCCGTCCGGCATCCGCGGTCTACGCAGAGTCCCTCGATCGCGCCGCATATGCCCGACCCGTCAAGGAGCGTCGCCCGCAACACGAGCTGGACCAGTTGCTCACGTTCCCACGATGACAGTCGGCCGACCAACGCCCAGTCCAATATCGCAAGACCGTCCCCCGCGATCATCAGGTTTCCGGCGTGCGGATCGGCGTGGAACATTGCGGATTCATTGGCCGACCACATTGGCCTTAGCAGGAGGCATTCGGTCAGGCGCTCAGCGAGCCGGCGGTGGAATCCGGTCGGCACACCCCTTTCACGCACCTCGTCGCCAGGCGCATTCGTTTCAGCCGTCAGTTTCACGCCGTTGACGCGCTACATGGCGGTGATACGCGAGGTGCAGAAAGGAAGCAGCCGTGGAACCACAATGCCGGACGTGCCGGCGCAAAGGTGGGCCGCCTCACATAGATTCGCTTGCTCGCCCGGCAGGTCAATCTCGTTTCGCAGCAATTCGGTCACCGAGTCGAAGGTGTCGCGGTAGTCGAATTCCGGCAGTCCATAGGTCCGGCAGCGATCGTCAAGATAATCGCCAAGCTCGGACCAGACCGCAAAGTCCTCGTGAAGTCGGTCCACGACACCGGGTTTAAGCACTTTCAGGACACCTTCGCGTCGCGTCTGATCGTTCGGATCGCTCCATGAAAACGGCACGACGACCGCCACACTGGCCTCGGCCAGCGCCGCCGGCGCGATTTCAATCCGCCCGGCGCGGTCGCCCAACTCGGCGCGAATGGTCTCTCGGACCGCCGACATTGGCGTTCGAGGCCCGTACGACTCAAGCCGCTGCAACGCGGCCCTAAAAGACGGTGGAAACGATCGATGGCGGGCAAGCACCTGTCCCAGCTTGTGGAGCGTCGGCCGGGTCATCGCATACGCGATAAGCCGATCGATCCGCTCGGGCAATTCGGGAGCAACACCGCGTTGCAATGGGCCCGATTCAGCGGAGGCGCGGTCGGCCGGAAGCCGCTCAAGGAAGAAACGAAATGCATCCCCGATGGCTTTTCGGTAGGCCGCGAATTCGTCCGGGATGAATTCGGTGATATCCATAGATGTTTCGCATGGCGACAAGGACCGAAAACCAGGCCCCATATTATCGTCGAGGCCATAATGCCGCACACATCCATCGACGCGGGGCCTCGGCTATTTGACGTAACGGATCCGGCGCTTCCGCCGGCCGGGGGGCGCAGCCCTCTTAAACCCGGCTTCGCCGGGTCGATTCAGGTCTGAAAACAAGGGGGCTGGGTTTGCGGAGCGTCCAATCGGACTCGACGAAAAAGGGGCGCTCAACTGGACCGGTGATCCGGGCCGATGAATCGGCGACTAACGCCGCCTTCATACTGAAAGGAACCCTTGTGTCCACGATCGCACCGCCGAAAACACAGACCGCCTTGCCGCCCAAGGCCAAGCGCAACCTGAAACCGCATCTTGATTTTAACTGCATAACGGACGAGCAGTTTCAAATAGCGGCCGAACACATGCGTCTCGAACCGGAAATCCGGCTGCTGCTTCGAACGCCATATCGCGAAGTCATTGTGCAGATTCCGGTGCGGCTCGACGACGGCCACATGGAAATGTTTCACGGCTACCGCGTGCAGCACAACGGCGTTCGCGGCCCCTACAAGGGCGGCATTCGCTATCACCACGAAGTGGACCTGGCCGAGGTTCGGGCTCTGGCGGCGCTGATGACCTGGAAGACCGCGCTCGTGGACGTCCCCTTCGGCGGGGCCAAGGGCGGCATCGCCTGCGACCCGACGGCCATGAGCCGACACGAATTGCAAATGCTGACCCGCGGATTCGCCCAGAAAATCGACATGTGCCTGGGTGTTTACCGGGACATCCCCGCTCCCGACGCCGGGACCAGTGCCCAGACCATGGCCTGGATCATGGACGAGTACGGCAAGAAACACGGCTACACGCCGGCCATCGTCACTGGCAAGCCGGTCAATCTCGGCGGCTCCCGCGGACGGGAGGAGGCCACCGGCCGAGGCGTCATGATCATCACACACGAAGCATGCAAAGCCTATGGCATCGACATTAAGAAGGCCCGCGTCGCCATACAGGGTTTCGGCAATGTCGGTTCATGGACCGCGCGGCTGATCGCCCAGCTCGGAGCGAGAATCGTGGCCGTGTCCGACGTTCACGGAGCCATCTTTAACGAGAAAGGTCTGGACATTGAAGCCCTTTGGACACACAACCGGGCGTGCGGAACGGTGATGAATTTCGGCGGCACTCAGCCGATCGACAACGAAGCGCTGCTGGCGCTTGACGTCGATGTTCTGATCCCGGCTGCGCTTGGCGGAGCGATCACCGAAGAAAACGTGCAGAACGTCAAGGCCAGGCTCATCATCGAAGCGGCCAATTCACCGATCACGCCCCGCGCCGAAGAAGCGCTCCAGGGCCGCGGCATTCGCATTGTGCCCGACATTCTGGCCAACGCGGGCGGCGTCACCGTTTCATACTTCGAGTGGGTGCAGAACCTCCAGCAGTTCCATTGGGAGCTTGCCAGGGTCAATGAGGAATTGGAACGCAAAATGATGGCTGCCTGGACGGCGGTCTACCACCGCAGCACCAGCGAGAAGACACCGCTCAGACTGGCCGCCTACGTCGAGGCCCTAGCCAAGGTCGCCGAGGCGACCCGAAAACGATTCTGATTGGCTTGGGCCGCACGGGAGGTTGAAGGACGGCGATTAATCGTCGTCGTCCTTCTTCTTGCCGAATAACCCGCCGACGCCTTCCCGGAGCTTTTCTCGGGCTTCGTCGACTTTTTCCGTGGCCCTTTCTCCCGTTCCCTCCAGGAGCTTGCGGCCCTCGTCTGCGAATTGCAATTTCTCTCCACCCACGATGGCTGTTACGTCGCCAATCACGCGGGCGGTTGCTCCGCCGATGTTTCCAAGCTTTCCGAGCCCCGCGGAAAGCTCATCCGACATTCCCGCCGGCAAAACGTTTCCGGCCTTCTGAACCACCGCCGTCAGGATCGCTTTGGTGACAATCGAGGCCAGCTCCGAAATCTGAACGCCGCCGGCACCCTTTGAGCCGACGTCGACCAGCTCAATCTTTTCGATCGTCACCGGCATATTGGTCAAATCGCCACCGATGGAAGCAAGCTGCACGGAAACGGTGACATCTTCGATGGATACCTTGCGAATGACGAATTCCTTCGATGGGCCTTGCGGCTCGGCCGGCGATTGCTCTGAGGGGCTCAGCTTTTCGAGATTTTCCAGAATGGTCTTGTAGTTGGCCGTGCCCTGTCGGCGTTCAAGGTGCATGTTGAGACCACGAAGGTTGAGTTCGGGAAGCTCAACCGTATCTTTTGTCAGACTCCCGAGTGAAACCGCCACGCCCCCTTCGTTCATTTTAAGAAAATGAGGCGTGCGATAACCTTCAGGATTTGACACGAGCAGGTCATTCATGCTGACCCGCCCGGAGAACAATCCGATGCCCATCTGTCCCAGCCGGGTGGGAACACCGAGTGCATAGGTCGCGCCATGCTCGACGCCCAGCCTGGCCAGCCGATCGATGTAAAGGACGGAACCAACGCCCAAGGAAACTAGTAGCAGTCCAACCGCGATGATTCCTATCTTGATGGGGTGTTTCAATGCATTCATTCCAGCTCAAGAGGGCGAAGCTTCGAGCGTAGTGACGGGACGGTTTCGTCCAACGGCCAACGTTCCGCATACAAGCAACAGCCCGATTAGTATTATCAGGCTCCAATGGGAAATTGCCGGAACGCATTCTGGGCCACAAACGATCTCTTCGCAGGTCGCGCCCTCGGTCCAGAGGCAGCTATCGCAGTCGCACTCCGCTTGAGTCGTTTCCGAACAGACGCAACCCGGTGGATCGGGCGTATTGAGCTCGCAACACGCCCCGACGACCGGTGCCGCACAGGAAACGATCTCGCACACTGCGTTGGGTGTATAGGTCACGTTTCCTGTGCAGTCTTCGGGCTCGATGCCGTCAACGCACAACTCCGTGTCGTGGTTGCAGCAGGCCCCGCCGGGAATCGGGCCCTCTTCGCAGTTGATCATTCGCGTCAAGGTAATGATGGTGTTGCTGCCCAGAGGCGGCTGCAACCCGAACTGATCCTTTCCGACGATGAGATTGTAAGGCACTCCGACCGGCGTCTCGACGCAAACACACGACCAGCCGTTGCAGCCCACCCCGGTGCCCGGATGGCAGCCGGTCACGTAGCAGGGTGTGAATGGGTTTCCAAATTCCTGAACGCCGCCATAATCGTGATCCGTACATTCGTCGTTGTACGATTGATTGTTCTTGCAAACCTCATCGGTGCCTGGGACGATTTCCGTGTCATAATCCGACCCGCAAGTGTAAATGAGCGTATACGGCCAGTCCGGCGTAAACGTGAACAGGCCCCCGTGCGTCAGGAATGGTCCGTTAGTGCCCGGCGCAAGGTCAGGGCAGTATTCGCAATCGGCGAGCGTGCATGACCGGAAACAAGTGCATTCGTCAGGTTCTCCCGGCGCGATGCAACGGCCGGGGCAATGAAAGTCGAGCGGTTCGCCCTTTCCGTCCAGACCCGGCTCGCACTCTTCGGTCGGCCCATCTATGACACCGTTACCGCAGGTTGCGCCGAGGATAGCGACCGAGCCATCCGTGCGATTCTCCTCGCTGCGGGCAGAGTCAGGTTGAACGCAGAAGTACGCAGCGATCGCCGCGATTCCGAATGTGATCACCATACGATTCCGATTTTTTGGCATAGCCATCTCCCCGATGTGGCTGTCAATTGTCCGGGTCGCCGTACGACCCATGCCGTTTCGAACACCAATCATCACTACTTTAGACCTGAAGTCGTCGGCGCGACGAAATGACCACTGCGCAGGGGCTTACGTTGACGAACTCAAACGTCAAAACGTATCGTCCGGGCGCAATCGTCGGCTTTCTCGATCAAAACAACCCAAAAACCTGTGAACTCAAGACGCTTTCTAGTCTCGCCGGTTGCCACGCATTCAACCGGCGTTATCGAGCCAGTCAACCTAACAGAAGTCGTCACCAGATCATGAATGGGCCGCGTCGTGTTCCTTCTTGTGCGCGTCGACAATCTGCTGCTGTACGTTGCCGGGCACGACCTCGTAATGCGAGAACTCGAGGGCGTAGCTTCCTTGTCCGCCGGTGATGCTTGACAGGCGCGAGTTATAATCGGCAATCTCGGCAAGCGGCACGGTGGCTTTGATGACGGCCATGCCGCCCGGAATCATGTCCTGCCCCTGCGGTCGGCCCCGGCGCGAGGCCAGGTCGCCCTGGATGTCGCCGACGTTATCCGCCGGGCAGGTGACCTCAATATGCACGATCGGCTCAAGCAGCACCGGCTTGGCCTTCATGAAACCCTCTTTGAAGGCCCCGCGACCGGCGATCTGGAAGGCGATGTCTTTGCTGTCCACCGGATGGGTCTTTCCGTCGGTGAGCTCGACCTTCAGGTCGACCACCGGATAACCCGCGAGCACACCCTCGGCCATCTGGGCCCGTACCCCTTTGTCCACGCTGGGCCTGAACGCCTGGTCAATCGCCCCGCCGAAGATCTTGTCAACAAATTCGTACCCTTCGCCGCGAGCGGCGGGCACGACGTTGATGATGACTTTTCCATACTGGCCCGCGCCGCCGGTCTGTTTTTTGTGGGTGTATTCAATATCCTTGGCGATGGTCGTGATCGTCTCGCGATAAGGAATACGCGGCGGCTTGGTCTCGACTTCCAGCTTGTACTGCTTGGACATCCGTCCCAAGTAGGTGCGCAATTGCAGCTCGCCCATGCCGCGGATGACCAGCTCGCCGCCGGTGCCGCGCTCGGTACGAAAACACGGATCCTCCTCGGCAAAGCGACGCAGGGCCGAACTGATCTTGTCCTCGTCGCCGCGCGATTTCGACTCCAGTGCCAGCGAATACATCGGCTCGGGGAATCTGGGCACGGCGATGGTTCCCGGCGCCTCGGAACAGAGTGTTTCGCCGATCTGGAAATCGAGCTTGGCCAGCGAAATGATGTCGCCCGTATGTCCGGCCTCGATTTCTTTGTGGTCCGCTCCCAGAGCCCGAAGAACGTGACCCGGCCGACAGCCTTTCGGCTGGTCGACCGACTTGATGGTCATGTCCGAAGTCAGCGTCCCGGAAAAGATCCTGATGCTCAGATACTTGATATGGCTTCGAGGATCGGTGCTGATCTTAAAAACCTGCCCGACAAATGGTCCGTTCGGCTTGGAATCCAGCACCGACTTCGATCCGTTGCTTTCGAGCGTCCGCTTGAACCCGGTCGCCGGGCTGGGGCAAAACGATTGTAGCGCCGCCAGGAATTCGGAGACGCCCACGTCGTCGATGGCGTCGGTAAAGAGGATCGGGATGCACGCCCCCTTGGCCACCGCCGCGGCCGCGGCGGCC